>CAZTIE010000036.1:0-11768 GCA_964613645.1 uncultured Verrucomicrobiales bacterium | reverse complement strand
ACGCTTCCCTGTAATCAAATGAGTGCGCCCACAACGTTTTCCACTTCTTTCCCCAAATGACTTGCAGCCCGTGGCGCTCCAACCATATGGACGATAAGTCTGTGCTTCAAATCCAGATTCATCAACAAAAACAACATCTTTTGACTCCTTCTCTTTGATGACTGTTCTTCAAGATTTTGAGTATTGTATACGCTATAAGTGGTCACGTTCAGCGGACCTTAGTTTTTTTATGGCTGATTTTCAGCTTTTGGCACACATACCAAATCGCGTTAATGTGCACCCCAAATTCTTTTGCGCGTTCTCTTAACAACTTATCAGGATGCTTTTGAATATCGAGGGCTAAAGCGCCCCAGTCAATTTTTCGTGGACGGCCAGATGGTTTTATAGGGACTAAGATATCCCTTTTGCACCAGTCATTGACACACCATAAACTGACTTTAAAATGACGACTGGCAGATATTTTAGTGCCGCCATCTTTTACATACAAAACAACACGGTGACGTAGGTCTAAGCTATAGGACATAACACAAATGCTTTTTTATTTCATTATACAAAAAATGGTTTGTTTTTTGGAATGAGTATATAACCGAGCTTGCTTAACCTTTGCCCATATACGCAAACGCTCTTTATCATAAGCATAAAGCACCCTGTAATACCTTAATTTTTTCTGGTAGATTTTTATGAAAAATACTGTCTGTTACCCAAAGGCGATCTAATGCTTGCAACTCAACGGGTTTAGAAAGAACGGCGTGCGTGATAAAGGCATTTACCGAGAGTGCGCCTTTTGATAATAGGGCTTCAGCAGCACGTACAAGTGTACTGCCGGAATCAATAATGTCATCCACAATTACACAATGTTTTCTAGCAGGATCACCTAGCACTTGAATGCTTTTAATGCCTCCAGAAATATTTCTCTTCTTTGTCAAAGTCATGAGGGGGAGTTGTGTCATATCTGACAAAGTTTCTGCTCGTTTTAATCCGCCAGCATCTGGGCTGACAATCAGCGTATCTTTTTGATTAAATTCTTCGTTAATGATATCTGCAAAAATCGGCATTGCAGAATAATGATGAACAGGAACAGGGAAAAATCCGGCAATTTGCGGTGTGTGCAGATCAAGAACACTAAGTCTATCAATACCAGAATTTCCAATTAAATTTGCCACTATTTTTGCTGGTATAGTTGTATTGTCATTTGTTAAGTGGTCCTGACGGCTATACCCAAAATAAGGCATTACCACATGAATATGCGATGCAAGCCCATGCTTTAAAGCATCTATGAAAATTAAAAGTGCTATTATATTATCGTTCACAGGTGCGCAAGTAGAATGCACGATGGTGACATCTTTATCTTTGACGCATGTTTTAAGCTCTACAAAAAATTCGCCATCAGGAAACGTTTTGGATGCATACTCAACTGCATCTTTCGTTTTTAAATGTTGCGTTGTGGACGTAAATAAAAACATTTTACTGTTCCTTTGAATTTTTTTGTGCACAAAGATGCTGTGTCAAATTAAATACAACTCTGTCCCTATTCAGCTTAAGGTAGCAAGTATTAAAAATATCTTAAGCATTTAGTCCAGCGCAATATTCTTGTCATGCATAAGCGCTTTTAGCTTTAATAGATCTTGCCAAAAAACGGCTTTTTGTCGTGGTGATCTTAATAAATATGCGGGGTGATAGAAAGCTAAAACAGGAATAGCATTGTCAATATCAGTGTGCGTAAATTCATATGACTTACCACGCATTTGAATAATGGTTTCTTTTGACCTTAATAGCGTTTTGGCCGCAATGCCACCCAGTAAGATTAAGATTTTTGGTTTAACGAGCGTGATATGCTTTTCAATAAAGGGTAAACATTGCTCTATTTCTATAGCAGTTGGGGGTCTGTTTCCGGGTGGACGCCAAAAAATCATATTGGATATGTATAGGTTTTGAGACCGTGATAGCCCAATAGATTGAAACATGTTATCAACAAGTTGACCGCTTTTTCCAACGAAGGGTTTGCCAGATGCATCTTCTTCGGCACCAGGGGCTTCCCCAATAATCATGATGGGTGCTTCTATATTGCCATCTGAAAATACTGTGTTCGTTGCAGTCTTTCTTAAATCACAATCATAGTAACCATCTAGTAATGTTTTAAGATCCACAACTGATGTGCAGGCCCCTATTTGTTGTTTGATAGATTCTGATTTTTGAACCGATTTTTGTTTTGTAACCACCCTAGCTGGTGCCGGTGCTGGTACAACAGATGATATTTGCACTGGTTTTTCTATAACAGGCTGAATGCGAGTATGGTCAATGGCAATATTTTGATAGCTATGCGTCATACCAATAGAGCCTAAATATGCTTTTAATTTTTTTTGATTAATCTGATTAATGTCAGATTGCGCACATACTTGTGAATTTAGACTATTCATATTTACATAGAAAATGTTACGATAACTTCACTTATTATACAGTCTTATGCTAGAGAAGCAAAGAAAAGAGAAAAAATGAAAGCGTTTATTAAAGAATATTGGAAGTTTATCATCCCCTTTTTATTTGGGTTTATTCTATTTCAGCTACCAGTGCCACAAGGCATGCCAATTAAAGCGTGGCACTTGTTTTCTGTTTTTCTACCCACAGTACTTGCTATTATTTTAGCACCACTGCCCATGGGCGGGGTTGCCATTATGTCTCTACTTGCTTGTATTTTAACGGATACGCTTGACTTTAAAACACAGGCACTGAAGGGGTTTTCTAATACAACACCATGGATGGTCTTAAGTGTGTTTTTTATTGCACGCGCCTTTGTTAAAACAAACCTTGGTAATCGCTTAGCTTATTATTTTGTAAAATTGATGGGGAAAAGTACTTTAGGTCTGGCTTATGGTCTGTCTTGTACTGAAGTTATTTTAGCGCCCTTTATTCCTAGTAATGCAGCACGCGCTGGTGGCATTATGCTGCCTATTTTAACATCAATATCTAAGGCGCTTGGATCTGATCCCAAAGACAAAACAGAAAAACATTTAGGATCGTATCTATTTTTTAATTCTTTTAATACAAACCTCATCACGAGTGCGATGTTTTTAACGGCTGTTGCTGTAAACCCTATTATTCAAGAAGTTGCCTTAAGTCATGGCGTTAAAATTACCTGGCTTAGCTGGTTTTATGCAACGTCAATTCCCTGTCTTGCTTGCCTTATATTATTACCCTTAGTACTTTATTTTATTTATCCGCCTGAAAAAAAAGAACTGCACGGCGCGCAAAGTCTTGCCAAACAAACTTTAGAAGAAATGGGGCCTCTCAGCACGCAAGAATGGATTATGATTGTAACATTTTCTGTGATGCTATTCTTATGGACAGCAGGAGAGATGTTATGGCAGATTCATCCCGCCGTTTCAGGTTTGCTTGGTGTATGCATTTTACTGGTTACAAAAGTGCTTTCCTTTGATGATGTGTTAAATGAAGGTGCTGCTTGGCATACATTTTTGTGGGTATCAATTCTTGTGATGATGTCTACTTACTTAAGTGAATTTGGCTTCATTACGTGGTTTTCTGCAAACGTACAGGCACTGATACAGGGGTATTCATGTCTGACAACACTTTTGCTATGTGTTGCTGTTTTTTATTACTCCCACTATTTATTTGCAAGCCAAGTTGCGCATACAAGCGCCCTATATGCGGGTATATTATCGGTGGCTTTGGCATGTGGTGTGCCACCGTTGATTGCTATTATGGCGCTTGCTGTAACGGCAAGTTTATCATCTGTTATAACGCATTATGGAACAGCTGCAGCCCCTGTTTTGTTTGGTGCAAAATATGTGTCTGTTTCTGATTGGTGGCGTACTGGTTTTATCGTCAGTATCCTTCATTTTATTATTTTTATTATCGTTGGCGGCCTTTGGTGGAAAACAATTAATCTATGGTAGATATTTATCAATTTGATATTGATACGGCACCTTACAAAGATTTAGAACGTGTTCATAATGTATGTTTTACGGATTCATGGGACGAAGATACTTTTGAGGCTATGCTAACCGTTTATGGAACCTACGGCGTTGCAATTCAAATTGATCATAGCCTGCAAGGGTTTGTTCTGTATCGTCAGCCTTTTGATGATAGTGAGATTTTAACAATTTGTGTTAGCCCGTACTTTGAAAAGAAAGGAAATGGGTCACTATTAATAAAGCATATGTTGCAATACTTAAACAAACCTGGCAAATGTTTTTTAGAAGTGTCACCAAAAAATATTTATGCTGTTAAGCTATATGAAAAATTTGATTTTAAAGTGATCCATACCCGTAAAGACTATTATGAAATAGGTTCGGATGCTTATGTTATGATGCGGGAAATTTAAATATGGTAGCCATCGCCTTGTATCAACCAGAAATACCGCAAAACACCGGAACATTGATGCGCCTTTCCGCGTGTTTTGATCTGGATTTTCATATAATAGAGCCTTGTGGTTTTTTATGGAATGATAAAAAATTATCAAGATCGGCTATGGATTATAAGAAGATTTGCAAATTAACAAGGCACCTATCATGGGATCATTTTCAAGATTATATTAAAGCAACACAAAAACGGATTGTTTTAATTGATGTGAATGGCAAAAAGACGTGCTGGGATTTTCAATTTCAATACGATGATATATTGCTTTTAGGTAGCGAGAGTGTTGGCGTGCCAGAGTCAGTACATACATTAAGTCATGAAAGCCTGTACATCCCCCAAAAACAAGGGCGATCTTTAAATTTAGCGGTTGCTGCTAGTATTGTAATTGGTGAAGCCTTAAGTCAACAGTAGAACAGATAAGACAATTCTGTTCTGGCATCCAAACGGACCTCACTAAGGTCGTAAACATCTATAACAATAATAGCCTCCTTAAAAATTTAGACTATTTAACTCCGATGGTGTATCTTAAACTTAACCATCAGGGAGACTTAAATCTGTCTCATGTCTAGTGAACCTGGACGCTTGATTTTTTTAATGCTAATTAGGACACTATTTGCAATGACTCAGCAAACAGCATCAATAACAAGAGAACAATTTTTTGATTTTGTCAGAAAGAAAGGTGATACTTCGGAAGAAACATCAGCTGCAACTAAGTATTACTTGGCGTACATAGATAAATATCAAGAAACGGGAAAAAAAATTAGCTGGAATTGGGCAGCCTTTTTTTTCACATTTCAATGGATGTTGTATAGAAAAATGTATTTAACTGGGCTCTTATCTTTAGCGATATTTATAAGTAGCGTTTTATGTGCTCTAATTATGCTGCCACTAAAAACAGGTGCAAGCTTGTGGGTAGTAGGTTCTTTAACTTCATTATTTTATTTATCTTTTGGATTATTTGGAAATTATATATATTATAAAAACCTTGCGAAAAGAATAAGAAACAATGCGGGTTATGGAATTGGAAAAAATGTAGATCTTCTTACTTTTTTTGCCTCTTTTTTCTCTATACCTTTTTGTGTTATGAGAGGAATATGCACCTCAATAACAGATAGGATTGAAGAGAAAATCAAACGACGCGTGGCTAAGTTTTTTATCGTAACTGTTTTTCTTTTGACTTTTTGGACTTGTTTTGTGGCAGTTATTTTTGATGATGGACCTGTTTTTCAATCATTGATTCAATATGGAAAATCACATACCCGCAAAAGCTTAAGAGCTATTGGGGTATCTGCAAGAATCGCACAGGACGCTGTTGACGTGGCGAATACAGCCTCCCTTGCAAATCTAGCAAAAGGCGTTCTATTACCCTCCTAAGCACAAACGGAACTGCTGCAAATTTTTGATCTAAACGCCAATTTGCGGTAAGAGGGAAGCCTTAAGCCAACAGTAAAACTGTGATTAAAAATATTTTTAAAGAAGCGACCTTTATTGTATAGTAGGGGTATGACAAATATATCAGATCAGCCACAACCCCTTATTACACATTTAGCAGAGCTTCGCAGCCGCCTGATTTACTGCGTTGTTGTTTTTATGGTTGTGTTTTGTATCGCCTATAAATTTTCAGATGATATTTTTAAATTTTTAGTGCAGCCATTAAGCGATTTACTAATGAAGAAAGGCGAATCTAGAAGGCTGATTTACACGAATTTAACAGAAGCTTTTACGACATACTTAAAAGTATCTTCGTTTACTGCATTTTTTGTAACGTTTCCTTATTTGGCTTTGCATGTTTGGCGATTTTCTATGCCGGCACTGTATAAGAAAGAAAAATTTGTCTTTAGAAGTTTTTTAATTGCAACGCCATTTTTATTTTTTAGTGGTGCGCTGTTTGCGTATTATATTATTTTCCCCACCGCCTATGATTTTTTCTTAAGTTTTGAATCCCCAGGTGTTGATGGATCTCTGCCCATACAGCTGGAGGCAAAAGTAAATGAATACCTTAATTTTGTCATGCGGCTTATCCTGGCGTTTGGTATTTGTTTTGAGCTTCCTGTTATTTTATCTTTGCTTGCTATGACAAAATTTGTGACGTCTAAAATGTTGCTTGAACGATGGCGCATTGCTGTTGTCGTGATATTTGCAATTGCCGCCTTTATAACACCGCCAGATATCATTAGCATGATTGGTCTTGCTGTTCCCTTAATTTTACTATATGGTGTGGCCATACTTATGGTACGCTTGATAGAAAAAAGGGTTTAACGGTACTTATATAATGGCGTCTATTTTAAGCTTTTTAATATCCGTATGTATTGCATTTTCAGTTGTATTTTTTGGTAAAAAGGTTGCACCCTCACATCGATGCTCCCATGACGTGCCAACGCCATCTGCTGGTGGTATTTCTTTTTGGGGTGTCTTTTGCTTAGGATATTTTTATTATGCTTCTCAAGATGTGTGGATTATTCCCGTCCCGTGTTTTGTAGCCATTATAGGGCTTGGTCTCATCAGCTTATATGACGACTTCTTTAATCTTTCTTATAGAACACGTCTTATTGTCCATTTATCGTGTGCAGCGCTTGTTGTATATTCAGGCATGATTGTGCAGATGCCCCTACTGATAGGGAAAGAAATTTTTGGTTTAGATATTATTTTAACCATTTTTTTGGTTGTTGGTCTGATTAATGCCTGCAACTTTTTTGATGGTATTAATGGCTTATTATCAGGCTGTACATTGTTTTTATTGCTATGTGCTATTTTGGTTGATATTCATGATGCATCCCCGGTTTTATTAATTTTTATGCCGGCACTTTTAGGATTTTATATTTTTAATTTTCCAAAAGCACGTTTATTTATGGGTGATACGGGTAGTACGTGTATTGGCTTGTTACTTGCCATTATAAGCCTGAAATCACAAAGCTATTATGATTTAGATACAAATACGGCGCTTATTCATAAGGGTGTTATTTATGCTCTGACGCCGATGATGTTCGTGTGGTGTGATGTGTTATTTACGTTGTTAAGGCGTCTGGTTGAAGGGCGAAGCATTGTCTCTCCTTGGCGGGATTATTTGTTTCATCATCTGCATGATATTGGCTATTCTCATATTAAAATATCAATAACGTATTACATGACTGTAATCATTATGTCGGTATTAACCTATTTATGTTATCGGCAATATTTACCATTTTTAGGATGTGTTTTTATTTACGCCTGTTTACAAGTAACCTTCATTGTCTATATTTTGCGTATGCATTATCAGTGGAAGCAGAAGGTTAGAAATGAATTTAGGTAATAAAAATTCACAAAATAAAAATAAATAAAATTGATTTTAAAAAACAATAACGCATACCTTGAATTTGATGATATTAATTTTTTGTCAAGACTTGTACTGCATAAAAAAACATGATTTTATAACAATATGTAGTGGTTATAAAAAACACCCATACTATATATTGTTACAATAAAGGATAAATTTTATGAAAATTGAACGTCATTTTACGGCCAAAACAAACAACCCTTATGACTTGTTCACTTTTCAAAGTCGCGTTAGCGAAATTAAAAATCCTGATGGTACAATCGTTTTTCAAATGAAAGATTTCAATGTTCCTAAACATTGGTCTCAAGTTGCGGCTGATGTGTGCGCACAAAAATATTTACGTAAAAAGGGTGTTCCTTTAGAAACTGAAATTGTCAAAGAAGAAGGCATCCCGGCTTGGTTATCACGTCGTGTTCCTAAAAAAGGAACAACTTTTGGCGCAGAGACAAGCGTAACGCAATTGTTTGATCGTATGGCTGGTGCCTGGACATATTGGGCATTTAAAGCAGGTTATTTTGACACTGAAACGGATGCAAAGGCATATTTTGATGAGATGCGTTACATGATGTGTAACCAAATGGCTGCACCAAATTCTCCGCAATGGTTTAACACAGGTTTGCACTGGGCATACGGCATTGATGGCACTTCACAAGGCCATTATTATGTTGATCCAAAAACAAAACAACTTGTAAAATCAAAATCATCATATGAACGTCCACAACCCCACGCTTGCTTTATCCAAAGTGTTAGCGACGATCTTGTCAACGATGGCGGCATTATGGACCTTTGGGTTCGTGAAGCACGGTTGTTTAAATATGGATCTGGCACAGGAAGTAACTTTTCTAAAATTCGCGGATCTGGTGAAACATTGTCAGGTGGTGGAAAATCTTCTGGATTGATGAGCTTTTTGCGTATTGGTGATCGATCTGCTGGCGCTATTAAATCTGGTGGTACAACACGTCGTGCTGCTAAAATGGTAACGCTTGACATTGATCATCCAGATGTTGAAGAGTTCGTTTCGTGGAAAGTTAGGGAAGAAGCGAAAGTTGCGGCCCTTGTAAGCGGATCAAAAATTAATAAAAAGTATTTAACGTTAATTATGAATGCCTGTTTAGATGAATCTATACCTGAAACAGATCGTTTTTCAGCAAAAAACAATTCCGTTTTAAAGGCTGCTATTAAAGAAGCGCGCCAATATTTAGTGCCGCAAAATAGTATTCAACGTGTTATTCATATGGCCAAATTGGGTGAAACTGAACTGGGCTTAGAAGAATATACAACAGATTGGGATAGTGAAGCTTATAATACTGTGTCGGGGCAAAACTCAAATAACTCTATCCGTGTTAATAATGATTATATTAACGCTGTTTTAAAAGATAAAAATTGGGATTTAACAGGCCGTCAAGATAAAAGCTTCAAGAAAACGCTTAAAGCCAGGGACTTATGGCATAAAATTGGCTATGCAGCTTGGGCTTGTGCAGACCCTGGAATTCAGTTTGATACCACAATTAATGAATGGCATACTTGCCCACAAAGTGGTCGTATTAATGGTTCTAACCCATGTTCTGAATATATGTTTTTAGATGATACAGCGTGTAACTTAGCGTCTTTCAACCTAAATACATTCATGGAAGAAACTTCTAAAGGATCCGAATTTAATATCGGTCTTTATGAACACGGCATTAAACTTTGGACGTTAACCCTAGAAACATCTATGTATATGGCGCAATTCCCATCAAAAGAAATTGCTGAAAAATCTTATGAGTTTAGAACGCTTGGCTTAGGATATGCAAACTTGGGCGCTATGATTATGAGCATGGGTATTGCTTATGATTCTAAAGAAGGGCGTGCGATCGCTGGTGCTTTAGCGTCCATCTTAACGGGTGTCTCTTATAAAACATCAGCACTTCTTGCAAAAGAAGTTGGTGCATTCCCTGGGTTTGAAAAAAATAAACACGACATGCTTCGCGTAATGCGCAACCATAAGCGTGCTGCTTATGGCGAAACAAAAGGCTATGAAGGTTTAACAAACGCACCTGTTGCCTTAAAAGAGAAAGATTGCCCTGTACCTGCGCTGATTATACACGCTAAAAAAGCATGGGATGAAGCATTGTCACTTGGTGAAAAACATGGTTACTTAAACGCGCAGACAACTGTGATTGCGCCAACTGGAACAATTGCACTAGTTATGGATTGTGACACAACAGGTATTGAACCGGATTTTGCTTTGGTTAAATTTAAAAAACTTGCCGGTGGTGGATATTTCAAAATTATCAACCAAATGGTGCCGAAATCGCTTCAAACACTTGGTTATAGCCCTAAAGAAATAGAAGAAATTATTGCCTATGCAACAGGACACGGCACGCTTGAAAATGCGCCAGGTGTATCTTTTGCGGATTTAAAATCTAAAGGCTTTACGCAAACTGAGTTTGATAAATTAACAGCAAGTTTAAAGTCTGCGTTTGATGTGAAATTTGCCTTCAACCAATGGTCTTTAGGTGCTGATTTTTGTAAAAAAATATTAAAATTTACAGATGAACAATTAAATAACCCTAACTTTAATATGTTAAAAGAACTTGGCTTTACAAGTGAACAAATTGAACAGGCGAATGCTTATTGTTCTGGTACGATGACTTTAGAAGGTGCGCCATTTTTGAAAGACGAGCACTTGCCTGTTTTCGATTGCGCTAACCCGTGCGGCAAAATTGGCAAGCGGTTCTTATCCATTGATAGTCATTTACAAATGATGGCAGCCGTTCAGCCGTTTATCTCCGGCGCTATTTCAAAAACGGTTAATATGCCAAATAGTGCAAGTATTGATGATTGCTTAAAGGCGTATATCGATTCTTGGCGCCTTGGCATTAAAGCAAATGCCCTGTACCGTGATGGATCAAAATTATCACAGCCTTTAAATGCAACCGTTTTAGAAGATATGGATCTTGACGCTGAAGAATTAACGGCTATGGCAAATCATGAAAAAGCCGCTATTGTTTCTGAAAAAATTGTAGAGCGTATTATTGAAAAATATCAGGCTGATCGCCGTAAACTTCCTAATCGCCGTAGCGGTTATACGCAAAAAGCCAGCCTTGGGGGGCATAAGATTTACTTGCGTACAGGTGAATACCCTGACGGCAGACTTGGTGAAATCTTTATTGATATGCATAAAGAGGGGGCATCTTTTCGTTCATTGATGCACAATTTTGCAATGGCAATTTCAATTGGCCTGCAATATGGTGTGCCGTTAGAGGAATACGTAGAGGCTTTTACATTTACACGTTTTGAGCCATCTGGTATGGTTGGCGGAAATGACCATATTAAAATGGCAACATCTGTATTAGATTACTTATTTAGAGAGCTTGCCATCAATTATTTAGGTCGTCACGATTTTGCGCACGTGAAACCAAAAGATTTAAACCCAGATACAATTGGTAGCGCAAAAGAATATCCTAAATCAATAGAACAACCTGTTGAGCAAAAAGCAACGGGTACGCATGGTGTGGAAATTCCGTTGCCAAAAACAACATCGGCGCAAATACTAAAGCATACGAGAAAAACAGATGATACATCCTCGCGTATTACACAAGCTAAAGTACAGGGATATACCGGTGATGATTGCCGCGAATGTGGTAGCTTTACGATGGTTCGTAATGGCACATGCCTGAAATGTAACACATGTGGTGCAACAAGTGGTTGTTCGTAAAGCTTGAATGCTTGACTGTTCTATTGAATCGGTATGATTGTATAAAGGGCATTGATTTAATTCATGCCCCTAAAGAGAGGTGGTCCCGGTTGTTCGGACAGGGAAGCAGCAAAATTAAGAGATAGTTTTGTTAAACATTAAGCTGCATTCAGCATCAAAGGGAAATTGTCCTTTGGTACTATCGTTCCATTATAAACTTCACGAGGCGTTTGTCCATTAAAAGTTGAATGTGGTCTGGTTTCATTGTCGTGATTCAGCCAATCATTTATACCCAGTCGTGCTTGCAATCCATTTTGAAAGTTATTCAAATACACACATTCATATTTTATAGTCATTCCAAAAACAAACCATATTCTCGAATAGTATCATCAATTGTTAATT
>CAZTIE010000035.1:0-12393 GCA_964613645.1 uncultured Verrucomicrobiales bacterium | reverse complement strand
GAGTTCTAACTGAGAGTTCGGTAAACCTCGATACGCATTTTTTAGCAAAGAAGACAACCCGGGCGCATCATATATTGATTTAAAAATCTTTTTAAGTTTATTGAAAAAAATTTGTTTCTTCATAATGTTTATAAGTCTGATTTGTTTCTATATTCATCGCCACGCAAATGGCCTCGTAAAAATCTAATTAACTTAGGTTTAAACGAAAAATAAATACAAAAGAATAAATACACAAGAACAATGTTTAAAGTGGATGTATCCTGTAGTGTGACCAATTTGTTATAAAAGTAAATTGCAATTACAAGTACCGCGCTTTTGATACCTGCCTCCACGCCCTTCTCTTTCAACAAGTTAATATATGTTTTATTCGCTTCAGCAGGATCATACATAAGTGGTTACACCGCTTCTTTATTTTTAGCACGTTTAATAGCGCGTTGATGGTCTTTCCATTCTTTGTCTTTTGAAAAGATAAAGCTCGCTGCTTCTTCAATAAAAAATCCGATATCTTCAATGTTAGCCCAGTTACAATATTCTTGAATAGTTGACACGACTTCAGAACTGACCACTGCTTTAATTTTTTCTTTTGCTACACAGCGATTGCCATTAATGATTGCCATAGTTAAATCCCAATAAGTTAAGAGCGTCATATAATACCAAAATCAACGGTTTCAACGTATCCGTTCGGCCAAATACACCTACGATCCAGTTTCAAAGTGATTCAACATATTAGCTCCTTAATAATGTGGAGTTTTACATGTCGAGCCAGGAGCAATATTGGAGCGCGATTATAGAGCGATACAGGGGTTCTGTGGAAGAACTGACAAAAAGTGGGATTTCAAGATAAGTCCAACTATCAGCGCAATTTATTGTCAAAAAACTTAAATGTCCACTTGAATTAAGTTACCTTCCAAAAATGTTGTTTCAAATGCTTTTCCAGTGCTTCGACCATCGCTTCAATATCAATCTCACCATTACTTTTTTTAAAACTGTATTTTCCTGTGAAGGCGATGTGTGCCCAGGCAATCGGTGAAATCCTGATAAACTCATGAATAATGTCTTGGCTGACTCCATCTTTGACCATTTTTTCATAGACAGCGTTTAAAATAATGCCGTTGTAAGCAATGATACAGTTTGCAACGAGTCTTACTGCATGTGCGCTGACTCTATTGTTTACGATTTTCTTCCCTTTAAATACCCCACGATAAACTTTTCTAATAAGGCCTTGCAATTGGTGATATGCTTCTGTGCGATTCCGAGCTGCACGTATAGCTTTTCTCAGCGCCATGTTATCTATCAAATTTAATATGTGCGTACTTTTTAAAATTTTGTTGTACTCAAAAAGCGCTTTTTTTAGTCTTCCATAACGAGCAGAAGAATTCAGTTTTCTTACAATATTGCTCTGCGTATTTTCTTGCAAAAGCAACGAGAGAAGGACTCGCAATATGCCCCTTTCCTCAGACTTAATCAGATTTTTATCAATAACCCCATTAGGACGAATAATCCCAGTATAGTTCTCAACCGACTTAACTGAAAACAAGTCATTTGTCGCTTCTTTCACATTTTTTATGCTGGGAACATATTCAACGTCTATCGAGTCAAGTATAACGAAATTGAGCTGGTTTAAAGAATGGTTGTCACCAGTCACCATATCAATATCAATGTCAGTTTTATTGCCATAGATCACGTCATAAAGGGAGTGTCCCTCATATTCATTCGGCCCAATGTTCTTAGCATTCACGGCAACAAAATTTGCAATTAATGTATATACGGATATACCGGGCTCTTTGCCAAGAAATTTTTTAGAATATCTTGATTGTATGGTGCTTTCACTGGTCGGAAGCTTTTGTCCATCAGCATCGGCCAATAATTGCAAATCCATTAAATTCCATTCCTTAAAAATTGGTAATGCATGAAGTATATTGCTTGCAATATCGTTCGCGGGACATAGGGTGTCCACTCGAACAAAATCTTCATGAGTCGATCGCAACAGATTATGGCTGAGATCAGACATGTCAGCCATTTTCTCCTCACCAATACCGAAGGCATCCGACAATACACAGGCATTAACAACCAAAGGAACAGGCCTTCTCTTTTTATGGTAACGCGTTTTCATGTGAGTAAATGCACGCCACATATCAGCATGATCACCTATGTGCATTAGAACATCAGGAATTTCTACTTGTGGCAAGGTTTTGAAAAATGCATCATCAAGCTTATCTAAACTATCGTAACCTAAACTCCATTCTTGTTCGCCGGCTTTTGTTTTCTTTATCATGAACCCAGTATTTTCACCCGAGCTTATACGCTTTGTTGTCCTATCCCACGTGCTATCTAGCAGATTAATCACTTCATCCAAATGGCCGCCGCAGTATATTGGAATTTTTGGGTAACCAAATTCATTGGCTATTTCATCAACATTATCTACCAACGCATCATCAACTAAATCATGATCTATGTCACAATAAGAGACACTCTCATTACAACAGAGCAGACCTTTTTCTAAGCGGCGATACATTTTTTGATAGACAAAAAATTCAAACAAATGTGGATCTATATGTTCATCAGTTGGATTCTCTTTTAAGTAAGGAATCATTGATTTGGAAATGGTATCCTCCAAATCGCTTGACAACTTAAAGGACCCCGGACTTTTTCCAGCGCCATAGTGCGTTTTGAGCAGATCGATAAGTTTCATAATGGCGCTGTCTTTTTTATAAAACACGAGAGGTACGGTTAACATAATGGGCCGTAGATATAGAGCAAATTGGCGTGATGACTCCAAATAAAACGCCCATCTGGCGGCTTTTTTATCAAATACACTGCCATCCAAGAATTGAGCAAGTGCAGGGAACTGCTCTTCTGGCAAAATATTGTAGGCCGCTTGATTTAGTTCCTCGTGATTCAGACCTGATTTACGTTTTGGGAACCACTTGAGAAACTTAGCCAACTTAGGTAAATCAACAACCAAACCAGAGCTATGTTCGGCCATCGCCTTGTCAGCATAAATTTTACCATCAGCCATTATGTCTCTGGTGTGGTATATAAAGCTTGTGATTAAGTGATCCATAATTTGTTGATAACGATGATATACGAAGCATAAGGCTTGCAACCGTTGCTGTGGTCTACTTAACCGTCTTAATCTTGAAGCGGCATACTGTTCCGCTAAATCAGCGTAATATCGAATTGCATTTTTGGATATCTTGAGACTTGGGAGGAAGCCTTTTGCAAACTCATATAACTCTGCAATTCCTAAGGCTTTATCAACCTCGGCCTTGAGAGCCGCATATTTAAAATTTTTTTGATCAGAACGTATTATATTAAAAGGAGTAATTCCATCCTCTTTATTGATTAAAGTGGATAGTTGTTCTTTTATTGACTCTGGAAGGGTTGAGATACGATCGTTAAGTCGAGTGTCTTCCAATGCATACGCATCAGTAAACATATCTTGTAGCGTTCGATATGACGGCAGAACCATCTGTTGGTTACTGAAATAATTCAGCAATTGGCGCAAGGCATCATGTCCCTTAGGATACAGTTTGATCAATTCACCCAGATGGGATTTAACTTGATGCTCATGGATTGGTAACCAGTCTTGAAAATTGAGCAACATGAGAATATCGTTTTTTTGTTTTTGATAAGTCTTAAAATCAAGCTGCCCCGTGAGATCTGATAAGCATTCTTCGAAATACTTTCCTAAAATATATTGAGTGTCATGATCTGCGCCGAGATCAAATTTATAAAACTGTTGCTTAGCCTTGAAGTACCCAAGCAATCGAATGAAGTAAATTTGTGATTTCACCGTTCGATATTTTTTTACTGAAAGAATTTCCTCATCTGTTAAAGAAAAATACAACGACCGCTCGGCCTTATTAAATTCAGGCATGGCGTAGATGTCTTCAATTTCTTGATCAGATAAAAGCTTGATTCGGCTTGGGCTGTACATAAATTACTCTGATACCTATTATTGAAAACGAACGTTTGCGAGCAAGTAAATTGGCGCAGAAATGTTGCCATGATTATTGAGTTGCAATATTCTCAATAACCATTATTGATATTGCTTTCTTACTGCATTATACTTGATATGAGTTTTGAGAAAATAGGATAATAAGTTAATGCCAACTATTAGTGCATTTTATGGAATACTGATTCAAATGTTTTGGGGTGATCATGCGCCACCGCATTTTCATGCCTTATATGCAGAATTTGAAGTGCTTATTGATATTCACACACTCGAAGTGGTTCGTGGCACAATGCCACGTCGAGCATTGGCTTTAGTATTGGAATGGGCTTCCCAACATCGAGCAGAATTACTGGAGGATTGGAAACTATGCGAACAAAATCAATCGCCAAAGAAGATATCGCCCCTGGAATAATTTGTACAGCTCCTTGGCGATTAACAAAAGTTAAACCACTGCCAAATTATGAGCTTGAAGTTGAGTTTAATGACGGGACACATGGTTTTGTTGAAATGATTACATTAATCATGAGTGATCGAGCAGGGGTTTTCGCAGCATTGAAAGATAAAAAATTATTTAACCAAGCCCATCTTGAATATGGAGTACTAACTTGGCCTGGTGAAATTGATTTGGCACCAGATGCAATGCATGATGCCGTTAAAAAAAATGGCCGCTGGATTTTACAGTAGAGGATTGGATATGCTGGTCGGTTACGCGCGTGTTTCAACCTTGGATCAAAACTTGGATCTTCAACTTTCTGCTTTGGAAGAGGCTGGTTGCGAAAAACTCTATCAAGATCAAATATCGGGAACTAAAGCAAATCGTCCAGGATTATCTATGGCTCTCGAAGTATTAAGGAAAAATGATACCTTAGTTGTTTGGAAGCTCGATCGTTTAGGACGTACTGTAAAAGGACTAATTGACTTAGTAAATTTCTTACATCAAAAAGAAATTCATTTTAAAAGTATTACCGATAATGTTGATACCTCCACACCAGCAGGCCGCTTCTTTTTTCACGTTATGGCAAGTCTCGCACAAATGGAGCGCGAATTATTGGCCGAGAGAACTAAAGCTGGCTTAGCCGCTGCTAAAGCAAAGGGACGAGTGGGCGGTCGTAAACGAAAAATGACGCAAAGTAAAATAGAGTCGGCTAAACAATTACTTTCGTCTGGAACGTTACCTAAGGATGTCGCACAAAATCTTGGAATATCTGTACCGACTTTATATCGTTGGATTCCTGCTTCAAGTAATTAATTTATATTTCACAAAAGGGTTATTTATAATGACAGTATATAAAAGTAGATTAACAATGATTGGTTGTTGGTTTTTATTGGGTCTAAGTCAAGCATTTGCAAACAACAACGCATCCGTAGAGTTTTTTGCCTCAAACAACAATAATATAATCAATATGCAAACCGCTTACAACAGATTAACAGGGCAAGCGCAACTTGATCTGCAGGATAAGATGATCGATGTCCTGCAAAAAAATCACATAGAGCAAGGAAGATTTAAAAATATCTTAGGTACCTATCGTATGTCGGTTGACCAAAGCAATACGGCTGATAACACTGAAGAATTTGATGTTTCTCCTTATCAACATTTGTCAGATGAGCAAATTTTCTCTATTGCTAAAGAGCTGGCTGTGACGCTTAAGCAGGATAGTGTTGCCGTGTTAATCCCAAATCAATCAACTATCGGTGATATTACTGTAAATTTTACATCTAAAAAACCTAGCATTGATGAAGTAATCAGTTTATTGCAAGAGGGACTTCCACCTTTATATAACGAAGCTTTTTCTATACATTTGGTTAATACCTCTAGTGGTTTTGATACTGCTAAAGTAGCAAAAATAGAATGGTTAGGCCGTAAAATAAATCTTAGTGAAATTAAAAAAGCATTCCCATTGGAGAAAATTGATTTTCGTTATGGGGATGTATTTTTAGTTTATCAAAATGGACAAACAGAGCAGTTATAAGGATTTTTGAGGGCTTTTCAAGATGAAAGTACAGTTAATTAAAAAATTTGGAGATCCTTCAGTTTTCGAATTGTCAAAAATTCCAAAACCAGATCTTAAATCAGGTCACGTATTAATTAAGGTGCATGCCACAAGCGTTAATCAAATTGATTATAAAATACGCGCCGGTCTAGTCAATGCTATTGCACCTGATTTTCCTGCTGTTTTACATGGTGATTTTTCTGGCGTTGTCGAAGCAGTTGCATCTGATGTGACTGGTTTTATAATAGGCAGTGAAGTGTATGGATGTGCTGGCGGCTTAAAAGGTTCTGGAGGTGCACTTGCAGAATATATGCTTGTAGATGCAAAATTAATTGCAAAAAAACCAAAATCATTATCTATGCTAGAGGCTGCGGCATTACCTCTTGTGAGTATTACCGCATGGGATGCTTTATTCAATAAAGCAAAATTGACAAACAAAAATAATATATTGATTCATGGTGGTGCAGGTGGTGTGGGACACATTGCAGTACAACTTGCAAAATGGTGTGGTGCGCAAGTATATGCAACCGTACTTAAAAATGAGGATTTTTCGCGAGTTAAATCCTTCGGGGCTGATGAAATTATTAATGCAAAAGAAGAGAGTGTTGATCATTATGTAACTCGATTAACAGGCGGACAAGGGTTTGACATTGTATTTGATACCGTTGGTGGTCAGAATTTAGATAAATCGCTTATCGCAGCCGCCATAAATGGTTCTGTCGTTACTACAGCCGCTCGCTCCTCTCACGATTTAACGCCCATGCACAGTAAAGCATTAAGTTTATCGGCTGTTTTTATGCTTCTTCCTCTTCTTAAAAATCGATGGCGAGAAACACACGGAAAAATCTTATCTGAAATTGCTAAAATCGTAGATGAGGGTAAATTAAAGCCATTGATTGATCCACATCAATTTACATTAGATACAGTAGGTGATGCACACGCCTTATTAGAATCGGGGAATGCACAAGGTAAGGTTGTTTTATTAGTCGCATAGCTTTGGAGATTGATGATGAGAACATTTTTTATTTTTATAATGTTGGTTTTTTCTCTCGCTTCTTTTGGAGAGGATATAATCCGAAATAATGCGACTGAAATCTCAAAACACTATTCAGCATTACCAAATCTTTACCAACTTGATGCTACGAATAAAGAAAAAATATCAGATAAAATTACTCGACAATATATCCTGGATTCCCGAACACTCATAACGAGGATGGCGGGTTGAATCCCAGGTTTGCGTAGATCATTTTTTGTTTTTCTAGCACTTCTCCCACCCAAGGTTCGCGACCTACTGTATGGAAACATTCAATCACATCTAATTTATCCAGCATTTCCTGCAACGTATATTGCTTAAACATGTTGGTTTCTTGCATTCTCTTCTTAATGTATGAAAGGTAAATGAGTGCAACGAACTCTACAAAGAGTTTTCCATCAAGACTTTGCTCTGACGAAACTAAAGTGCGCCGCATATTCAACCGCTCTTTAAGGTCGCCAAAAGCCTTTTCCACCAAGTCTTTATTTCGGTAGATCTCAAGGGCGGTGATGGCGCTCATTGCTTGGTTAGTGAATAAGACAAAAAAACCATAATAACGTTTTTCACGCTCAATCACTTCTTGCTTCACACGCACCTTGGTTCCTCGTTTCGGTGTCGAGGTAACTTCAAAATACTTTTTATACAATTGCTCGTGCTTAGGGAGCCGATTCCCAGAAAGCAGTTCTTGGCGCAGTGCGACAAGTTTTCTGTCAAAGGCATTTTCGTCTTCTGCTGCTTTATCTAGGCTGAAGTAATAGTGAAGATACACGCGCTTTGTGCTGGTTAAGGTGTCTTTTTTATAAGGGCGCTCTTGCGTATAGTCCCATTGCGTTGACACGGTATGGTAATACAAATCATAATTTTCACTGTAGTGCTCAAAACTGCGGAACCCTGCATAAATCTCATCCAACGACGTTCTTACAAAGATAAGTGACAGCCTAACGGAGATTAAGAACTTTCGATGCTCTTTGAATAAAGCATTGATATTCGCCTCGCTATAGAAGCCCCTATCCATCACAAGCTTTACTTTAGAAAAACCGAGCGTATCCAGACTATTTAATAAGTGCGTCACCGTTTTTGAGTCAGGAATGTTTCCAGCTAACACACGATAGTAGAAAGGGAGGCGTGACTCCTCTCCAAAAACCAATGCTAAATTGAGTTGCGGCAACGAAGCGTCTTCTTTGCTATGCCCATATTGAATCTGACGCAAGCATTCGGAGTAACTTGAAATGCTTGTGGTATCGTAAGCCCAAAACTCCTGCTCCGCTCGCCTTGCCCCTTGAAGGCGAAAAAATGACTGTTTCGCTTCCTCGGTTATCGAAGCAAATAGCTCGCTACTGCGTTGTGAGCTAATGTTCTGGCCATAAGGATGTTGATGGAGCGTGCCCCATCGTTCAAAGCGGTACAGAGGCGTTTTGTCTTCCAAAATGAGATAGTAGGCTATAGATAAGATTTGTTGATAGTGTTCAGGGAAGCACTGTTGCAAGTCGTTTGTAATGCCAAGCTGTTCCCCAATTTGGTTGAATAGGTAGGTGGCCCCATAAAAATAACGTGCTGTTTGGATGAGGGGCGGTCGCCCTCGTTTTAGGGCGGTAGGCTCCTCTTTCTTTTTTCGACCTCTTCCATCTGTTGGAATAATGGCCTTATCCTCTCCTATAACGCGCCCCAGTAAGGTTCTTTTCGAGCGGGACTGTTTCTTTTCCTTATTCCAGAAGGAAATCGATTCATAAGCGTAGGTAATGCCAGAGCGCTTGTCCTTTTGATACACAATAGCCATAGATAATCCCTTTTTCATCGTTATGTATTTTTATCACATAACGATGAAAAAGGCCAGTGAAATATTGGCTCTTTTATTTCTATATATTTGAGTGGCTGACCAGCAAAACCCTTTGCCAGACTCGTTTATAGGTGATTTAATTTTTAGATGTGAGGTTGTTTTAGGTGAATTACAATGTGTAATAATTGGCTAGACTGGTGTTAAATTACATTAGATCGTTATGTGTTTCGGGAATGCAGGATATATCATGGGTTCGCAATCAATGTTGGTGAAATGGACATTACAAAAAGGGGCAATAATACCATTACATTTTCATCCAAACGAACAAGTTACCTGGATTACTAAAGGCGCAGTTAAGGTTTTATCACAAGGGAAGGAGTTTATTGTCAAAGCTGGTGGGGTATTAATTTTTCCACCCAATGTGCCTCATGAATTCCTTGCTCTTGAGGATACCATTGATATTGATTTTTTTACCCCAGCTCGTGAAGACTGGTTAAATAATACTGCTACTTACATTCAAAGTAATCAGAAAAAGTCAGCTTAAAGTAGCACTTGGTCGCAGCTTTCATACCCTTGGGCCGATAGCCGGGGTAATAGCCTCTTATCTGTTATAAATTTATGCAGATAGTTTGGCTTTTCCTGAAATCCCACTTTTTGTCAGTTCTTCCACAGGACCCCTCAACCTTTCTAAGTTTCGTATCAATCTCAATACCACAGCCATAAAATCCCTTTTTGGATTCAAGCATGGAAAAGCGATAATTCGAGCGCGCTTGATTCACCAACCCTACTGCAGGCCAAAGGTTATAAAGCTCAGCCTCCGCTTTCCTATATAATGCATCTGTTTGCTGGCAACACTTACGGCCTTTGTAGGCTTTTCCTTGGCGTGTGCATTGTAATTCTCGCCAGCAGGCGAAGTGTCTGCCGAAGTTTTCAGCAGGCATCATGTGATCCTACTCAATACGATGAGCACGTTTAATGTGAATAGCCGAATCCATATGGCAGCTGGCCAAATCGACTTGATTAGAAGGGCTATAAGCGCAGCCGCAATATAGGGTTTGTGGGTGTTCATTAAATATTTTTCTGATAATGCGTTTGGATTCAGAAAAATTAGTGGGTGTTGCATTGCTTGCCGAGCATGCAAAAATAAATGCGATGAGAAGCGACTGGATAATTTTATGCATGGTGAAATATGAACTTAATTTATGATTCGCACTATATCACAGGCAGAGAGGCGATTTAATTAATGCCTTGGAGGATCTCTAGCCAATCTATCAATAGGGTTATTATTCAAGGCTTTCAATATTGTATGCACAGAGTTATCCCCAGAAATTGTGGATAAATATGAGATGATATTTAAATTAAAAAATGTCTACAGGCCTTGTTTTTATTGGGCTTTCAGATTTGAGCGCGACTTGTCAATTAATTTTAACGGATTGTTCAAAAAAAATATCCACAAGAAGGTTGTGGTAAAGATTTATAGTGCGGGGTCGTTAAGCATATCAAATAAATAATAAAAAAACAGTCTTGAATTTAAAATATTTTGTTTTATTTTTTTAAGCTCAATGAAAGGGCAGGTTGGTTTAAGCATAAAAACGTCCCACCTCTAAAATAGAGGGGAACGTGGTTAAATAACCGTACCCAACGCAAGAAATTACCAAATGTTGGCGGCATCCTCTTTTCTGAGCCGCTCAATTTCAGCTTCGGCCTTTAATAAGGCGGCCTGCACGGCATTCAGTTGAAGACGAATAGTTTCTAATTTCCTTTTTCCAATATATTTTGTGATGATCGCCGCTGTTGAAGCAACAACAATGGTATAGCCTGTCACCATGATTTCTAGTTCAAACATAAGCGCACCCTTTGACCCAAACAATATTAATTATACGCTTATAGCACGCCACCATTAACTCGTTATGGTAGTTGCCATCGAATATTCATCGTTTGCCGCATCTTTTTCCTCAGCAATTTCAGCTTCACTAAGACAGGCGTTCCTATTCTCATCTACCTTCATAAAAATTGTCCTGTCATGAAACGGTGCAACAGTATTTTTATGTGCAATGCTTACAAAAGTGGTCGCACTTAGCTCTTTTTTTATCAGGCTATACATGTGCTGTTCGGCCTTGTCATCAAGGGATGCGGTCGCTTCATCTAAAAATAACCAATCTGGTTTTTTGAGAATGGCCCGTGCAAAGGATAAACGTTGTTGCTGTCCAAGGGAAAGGCGTCTAGACCAGCGCGCTTTAGTGTCCAGCTCCGAGATAAACCTATCCAGATCGCCCACCGTTTGCAACACCTTCACATATTGTTCATTGGTGTAGGTATCAACGGAATCAGGATACGCTAATACCCCTCTGAGCGTATCATATGGTAGTGATGGTCTTTGTGGCAGAAAACACATTTTTTTATTATCGGCCAAAAATACATCACCGCTACCATATTTCCACGTTCCTGCAATCACTTTAAATAGAGTACTCTTGCCTAAACCCGAATCGCCCTTAATCCAGGTGTTTTTGCCAGGACTCAATGTTAAGCTCAATTTACGTACCATGTAATCAGTGCTTGATGGATATTGAATATCGAGCGCCTTAACACTCAACTCGCCAGAATTATGTTTATGAACCACAATAGACTTTTTAGTTGTTGTTAAGCCGTTATTGTTCATGCAGTTTTCTAAAGCATCTATCCGCTCAGCGCTGGCTCGGCGACGTGCAAAAGTTTCAAACGAATAGCCAAACAAATTTAATGCCCCTTGAATATTAGAAAATGCTGAACCTATTTGAAATAACTGGCCCAAGTTCACTAAACCTGAAAAGTAGAGTGGTGCTGAAAATATATAGGGCGTTACCGATGCTGCCTGTAAAAAAAACGCATTTAATGCACTCAGCCTGATTCTTACCCCAAGTATTTTATATGAATTATCATTAATAGTTTTAAGTCCATTATTTATTGATTGTTTATAATAATCCTCTCCATGGTCTTGGGCGATGCTCTCTGCATCATTACGCATATCATCCATATTACTCCGAAATTCTGCTTCAAAATTTTGTTGATTGTTGGTTAATTTTGCTAAAGATCCACCAATTAAATAAGTTAAACCACTAGAGAGTGCGGAATACAATACGGCGGCCCAAACCAAATAGCCAGGGATAGTAATACTGGCAATAGTCAATGATCCGCCCACCACCCATAAAGTTCCTACAAAGGTCACGATGGTCAAGGTTGATTGCAAGAGATTGGTGCCAAGTGAAAATGTTTGTTCAATGAATGAATTAACATCTTCTTGAATACGCTGCGATGGATTTTCAAGCTCTGAGGCGTGTCGCTCTAAATCCAGATAGTTATTTCCCTCGGTGGATGTGAATTTATCGATTAATTTTTTCGACAGCCAATTTCGCCAGTTAATCGTAAGCGCCCCAACAAGGTAATCTTGAAAAAGACTCAATCCCATATAACTTGCGGTTAACATTACAAATGATTGGATGCTTTCCATAAATAGAGGCAAATTCATTTCCGTAAGAGACGCCCAAAATCCGATGTACCATTAAGCAAAGAGGGACATTAGAGCTACCCCTCCCACTACAGTTAATACAACACCTAAAAGCATCAGCAAAGCCTTGTATCGCTCGCTGGATTTTGT
>CAZTIE010000034.1:0-12625 GCA_964613645.1 uncultured Verrucomicrobiales bacterium | reverse complement strand
GACATGTAACTTAGTCATGTAAGTATATCTTGCACAAGTGCCTTTAAAGGAGTTAGCTTACTTTTAAAGGTAGAAAGAGGTGACTCTGTAGATGCGACAAGATGTCTCAATCTGTGATTCTGATAAGAGCCCTCTTTCATAAAGCCAAAAGCTGAACAGTATCTTAAGAAAAGTTTTAAACTTATTCTGCGCACACATGGTTAGCTAAGCCTTTAAACTTGTAACCTTCAAACCAAGGAGCCCTAAAATGATTAAGCCATCATTAGGAATTGACGTCTCAAAATTAGACTTATCACTTTCACTGCTCATTGATAACAAGCATTATCAAACAAAAATTGACAATAATCAACATGGTTTTAAGTCCTTTGAAAAATGGATAAAAAAACACAATATACAGCATGTTAAAGCATGCATGGAAGCAACAGGTAGTTATGGCAGATCCTTTGCGCATTATTTATATAATAATCAACATGATGTTCATATTGTAAATCCCTTATGCATTAACGCCTTTGCTAAAAGTAAATTATCACGTCATAAAACGGATAAAGTCGACAGCAAATTAATTGCTGAGTTTGCCCAACAAAATGATTTACCCCTATATAGCCCTAGAGAGAAAAATCTACAAGTATTACAAGATCTTTATCGCTGTTTGCAAAATCTTAAGCATCAGGCGAAACAAGTCCAAAACTACCTTGAAAATAAAAAGCACCTAGCAAATTCAGTTTGTAAGGCTTATGCACGATTAGCAAAATCAATATCCAAGGAAACTATCGCTGTTGAAGCAGAAATCAACACACTAATAGACAAAACAGAGGATATTAAAAATAAAGTAACACACATGCAAACAATTCCAGGAATTGGAAAATTAACTGCTGTGGCTATTTTAGCGGAGGCTCCGTGTTTAGATAATTTTACTAATGCAAGAGAACTTGCCGCATATGCAGGACTTACGCCTAAACATAAAACATCGGGAACGTCTGTAAGGGGAAGAAGTACTATTTCAAAAATGGGATCATCTACATTAAGGAAAGCACTCTATTTTCCAGCAATTGTTGCTAAAAAACATAACCCTATTTTTGTGAAACTAAATCAAAAATTGGCTAGTAAGGGAAAACCAACTAAGCTTATTTTGATTGCCATTATGCGAAAACTGTTACACATTATTTTTGGCGTAGTGAAGCATAATAAACCTTTTGATCCTAATTTTTGCTCTTGACACCCAAGACAGTATCAGAATCATCAGACAACCTTTGTGATATGTTTTTTATTTAGGTTAAAATGGGATTTTATGTCTTTGGATAACTCTATATTAATAAAATTTTAATAAATTTTTATGGGAGATATTGTATTTGACTGCTGGTATTTATTGTGTGAATATCTACATATGAGAAAAACGCATATTAAATATGCTGATAATTCATAGGGATGAATTTTATGACTACATGGAAACAAACCGACATACAACGTTTAAAAGAGTACTACACACAAGGATTACCAATTAAAAAAATAGCGCAGCATTTAGGACGCTCCCAAACGGCACTTAGTAAAGCCATTACAAGATTTAATCTTCTTCAATATAAACCACCACAAAAAATACGTAGAGACTACAAGAATTTTCTAGATAACACACTTGAAAGTATGCCCATTAAACAAAGTCAAAAAATAGTTTTTATTAAACGTTTTTTCGCTCTAGAAACCCGTGAGAAATGGGTAGATTTTAAAGAGGTTTTACACTTTTTATCCAAAAATAAAATTACTGTAGACAGTCTCCATAAAAATAATCAAGATGGGGAACCCCTATATAGCTTAAATAGAAAAACAGTTGTACCAGCTCAAGTTCTGTTAGTGGCAAATAGAATTAGGGTGGAAAACGCAGAAGTCCCCTTTAAAGTGAAAAATTTATCTTGGTAGAAGGAATAAAAAAATGATGACACTCCAAACGCTTTATGACACGAAGCAAATCACACGAACAGATTTTTTAGCCGGCAAGTTATATCATCAAATAAGGAAACGCGTATTGCGATCAAAATCTATACAAAATACCCTACACGAATCGTCAACACATAAGTTAATAAAAACAAAAGGACGCACAATTGACCCTTATCAATCAGCAGAATTAGAGCATTTTTGGGACAGATTAGAAGACTATTTTAAATTTGACCAACTAAAACCCCTATCTATACTTGATTTCATAACGGGCTTGCAGGATGCAAAAGTCCATATGACAGTTCCATCTATAAAAGCTGCCCTTAAGAAAATGCACAAAATACTAAAACATACTGATATTGTTAATATGATGCGTTAGGTGAGAAGCATTATTGATGTTTCAACGTATTGCTCAGGCTCAGGCGGGGATAGTGGACTTTCATTAATGTTTGTTCTGGGCTTTAGTTTTGCTTTTGGATCTTTGGGATCATAAGCATCCTATTCTTGCCCTAAATTCTTTCTCTGTAAAATGGGGACGCCTATAACACCGGTTATTTTGTTTTTTTCAGTCATGCTTTAGCCTATTATTTTTTTGCTAAAGTTCACCAGACCCGTAACGTTCGATAACTACTTCTTTTCTCTTATTTTATTCACAAAATCGACAAGCCCCACTTGACGGCGGCGTTTTAATCGCTCTGCCTGTAAGATAAGCTCTATTTGTTTGATACTTTTATCCAGATCATGATTGATAATCACATAATCATATTCGGGCCAATGACTAATTTGAAACAAAGATTCGTTCATGCGGTGCTCAACAACTTCTTTGGTGTCAGTGGCGCGCCTGTTTAATCTGTCCTCTAGTGCTTGAATTGATGGTGGTAAAATAAAAACTGTGACAAGGTCTTGTGCACATTTTTCTTGCAGTTGCTGTGTGCCTTGCCAGTCTATATCAAACAAAACATCTTTACCGGACGATGTTATTTCGTCTACAGATTTTTTTGGTGTACCATAATGGTTGCCAAATACTTTGGCATGTTCTAAAAACCCATCCTTATTTAAAAGGTCTTCAAAGTATTGCTTATCTTCAAAGTGGTAATCTTTTCCGTGAATTTCTCCCTTTCGCATAGGGCGTGTTGTAACAGATACAGATAATTGAACTTGATCATCTTTTGCAAGCAGGGCACGCGCTATGGTTGTTTTTCCAGCCCCTGATGGCGATGATAGTATGAGCATTAGCCCTTTGCGTTTTATGCTGTCTTGCATGGTTTCTCGCTTTCTTTGTTATTTGGCTTTATAAGTTCATCTTCAAATCCGAATGTTGTTAAATCAGTCATCTGATCTGGAAATAAAATGCCGTTTAGGTGATCCATTTCGTGTTGAACGACACGTGCATGAAACCCTTCGGCAATTCTCGTATGTTTTTCGCCCTGAATATCATAAAAAGAATAACTTATTTGTTTGTAACGTGGCACTTTTCCAACAAGTCCAGGCAAAGATATGCATGCCTCCCAGCCAACGACTTCTTCATTTGATAAAGCTGTTACTTCGGGGTTTATTAAGGCATGTAAGTCAATGGGTTCTACAGATTCATTCCCATATCTTGGGTGAATTTTATCTGGAAGCCTGAAAATAAAAATACGCTTTGAAACATTAACCTGTGGTGCAGCTAACCCTAGACGCTTGTTTTGTTGTGTTAAGGTGAACATCATATCATGAATAAGTTCGTAGTAATCTTCTATATTTTTCAAATTTACAGGCTCTGCAACTTGCTTAAGAATAGGGTTCCCCATATGGGTAAAAGAAAGTAACTTTGGCATATCATAAACTCCTTTATTGTTTAGCGTTTTGCTTTGCATTACAGAAAATTATACATTGTTTTTTTTCTGATCACACTTTTTTTTCTGGGTCTGTTTCTTTTTCGGGCACAGGATCATAGGTACCTTGTGTTTTTGCATCATTTGAAAGTGGCTGACACTTCATCATACGTCTAAAGGTAATAAGAATACCGCGCCGAAGTCCATGAAGTTCTATTGCTTGAATTGCATACCGAGAACATGTTGGTGTGTACTTACAGCTTGGTGGCAAAAGGGGGGAGATAAGCCACCTATAAAAATGGAGTAATGCTATAACCAAACGTTTCATAATTATACCCTGTGCGCTATTGATAAACATATACAGCAAGTAACTTTATACCTTTATTGTAAGGTAATATAGTTATTTTAGCCACATTGTAATCGCACTGGTTGTTCCACAAAGAAAGGCACCCCAGGCAATATCGACAAGGCTTATATATAGCTGCCAGTTTTTGATGATAGCAAAGTTTGTAAAATCATCAATAGCATAGGTAAGCAATCCAAATATTGCACCCCAGAAAAACGCTGAAATAACGCTGCTTTGCGCTTTAGGTAGCACAAACAATATAATGCCTAAAATTAAACATAGGTACACAACGCTCGCCGCCATATAATTTAACAGCATACCGGTTGAGGTAATGTGAACAAAATGACCCAAATGTTTTTTATATAAGGATTTGGATAAAAAACTAAGCCATACAGTATCCATTAATAAGATTGTCACACTAGAAATGCAAAATATACGTAAATAAGTCATATCGTATTCCTTTTAGGTTTTGTGTTTGAATAAAAAAAAATGTATTTTGATTTCGAGCATACATAATTTTTCTCTATTAACTATCCATACTGTGCGAGATGAAATATATTGTTAATATTTCTTTCTTTTTCGCCTTATGTAATGATGATATATACTCAATACATTCCTATAATTGCATGGTTCACCGTTTGACATTTAACAACATAAAGATAGTTTTAATAAATAAGCCATTCTTAAGTGCCCTTTTATTGGGCGTTGTGTCTGCTTTAAGCTTTGCCCCAACAAATAATTTAATCACCTTGATTTTTGGATTTGTAGGGTTTTTATGGCTGTTTGATAAAAATGCTAACACGATGAAACAAAGCTTTTTCCTTTTTTTTCTATATATATATGCGTATTATGCAGCCAGCCTTTACTGGGTTAGCTTGTCTGTTATTCCTGTGGGGCAATGGTATTTAGCACCAGTTGGCATGCTTTTTTTTCCTTTACTATTTTGCCTTCCTTCCAGTTGGGTTGGGCCTGTGTTATTTAAGACAAAAAAATACACAGCTTTTTACCCGTTTATTTTTGCCCTATGTCTTTTTATAAATGAATGGATGATCGGACATTATTTGTTAACAGGGTTTCCATGGGTACTAACAGCCTACGCTTGGGACGAATGGGGCATGCAGCTTGCAGCTTATGTTGGTGTATATGGCGTTTCACTTATAACACTTTTCTGGTTGGCATTATTATATAAACCCAATGCAAAAAAAGGCTTTACAGCATTTATTCTGTTTCTTTTGATTAGTTGTTTTGGGCACCTGCGTTATATGCATACGTCCTTAAGGTTTACAGATACAATTGTTCGCATTGTGCATCCAAATCTTGCACAGAAAGATAAGCAAAATCGTGATAGAACATATCAGAACTTTTATTGCCATCAAGACTTATCACAAAAACAAAGCAAAAAACCTATCAATCTTATCGTATGGCCTGAAGCTGCTGTTTTACTGGCAGCAAATACACAAGCAAGCTGGCTTAATGCCTTAAAATCAATAGCCCCAGATAATGGGTACGCTATTATTGGCGCCCCCCGTTTAGAGAATCATAATAATGAACCCATTTTATATACGAGTGCTTATATTTTAAACCAGATGAATTTGATCGATACTTATGACAAGATACATCTTGTGCCTTTTGGTGAATATTTACCCTACCGTAGTATATTAAGTAGGTTGGGTGCAGAGAAACTTACCCAAGGGGCTCACGATTTTACACCAGCAAAAGAGCGTGCCTTATATAAGTTGGATAATATTCCTCCATTTTCTATTTTAATTTGCTATGAAATTTTATTCCCTGGAGAAGTGTTGAATACGGTAGGAAAGGACAGTCCTGAATGGCTTTTAAATATTACGAATGATGCTTGGTATTTAAATTCTTCCGGCCCCTATCAGCATTTACATATTGCAAGATGGCGCGCCGTTGAAGAAGGTATTCCTATTGTGCGCTGTACAAATAAGGGTGTTTCTTGTGTTATTGATAATGTGGGGCGTGTGTTAAAATCATTAGGGTGTAATGTGCAGGGTGTTTTAGATGTGAAACTTCCCAAGCCCTTAAAAGATAGAACATTTTATAGTAAGCACAGATGGTTTTCGTAAAGGACAGTATAATGAGTGATAAAATTGGTTTATTTTCAGATCACGGCGGTTATAACCTAAAACAAGAATTATTAAGCTGTGCCAGAGAATATAACTTTGTGGATTACGGAACACATTCTTTTGATGCTGTCGATTATCCTGATTTTGCAAATAAAGCTGCTGCCTTATTAAAAGATGGCACTATTCAAAAATCGATATTAATATGTGGTACAGGTATTGGCATATGTATGGCTGCAAATCGCCACACTTGGGTTAGGGCCTTTGTTGCGCATAATGTAACTGAGGTTAAGCTTGCGCGCGCGCATAACAATGCAAATACAATATGTTTTTCTGGCCGTTACCAAACGTTAAATGATATAAAGCCTTTGATCGATATATTCATGAGAACCCCTTTTGAAGGCGGCCGTCATGCAAGACGTGTTGAAATTTTTTCCAAAATATAATTTTTTTTCTGTTGTTAAGAGTCTGTTAATCTTTCCCTGATATTCTGTAATTAATAAGCCATGAATACATATGGGGAAAATATTATGAAGAAAACAGTTTTATTGGGTTTGTTAAGTGTAACAACTCTTAGTATATCATCTAATGCAATGGCATCGAGTGTATCATCAATATTAAAAAAAGCATTTCCAGAATCAATGTTTACACCAAAGTGTTCATCTGGAAATGCCAAAATTGATTGGAACCTTGTCGCACAAGCAGAAAAAAATGGTGGTAGTGCTGCTATTCAACAAAAATTTCAAGATAGGGTAGCACCTTGTTTATCTGGTGATAATCCAAATTATCAAAAGAAATTTGAAGAAAGTTGTTCACACCCTAGTGCTCCATCAAATGCTAAAAATAGATATTGTCATGCTGGTGCCGCACTGATGCAACAAAAAAAAGATCCTTTCGGTGTTGATGGGCAACAAGGTGGCGGACAACAGCAGCAAGGTAATACATTTGGAATGCAACAACAGCAAGAACAGGGTAACTCTTTCGATGGAGGAGAAACGCAACAAGATGGTTTTGGTGGGCAGCAACAGCCTGTTATGGGTACGCCAATGCACAGACAAGGTAGTATTCAAAATGTTGATGGCGGTCGAATTGAAGCCCTAGAACAACAATTGCAACAATTGGTGCAATTTATGCAACAACTTGCGCCATTCGTACAACAGTTAAGCGTACAAGTAGAACAAATGCAAGCACAACAACAGGGCGGCTTTGCTGACCAGCAATATGGTCAACAGGGCGGGTTTGGCGGACAACAATATGGCGGCCAGCAATATAGCCAACAGACAAGATGGTAGTTTTGGTAGGTTTTAAAATTTAACCACATCATAAAAAAGCTCTATATTTTTATAGGGCTTTTTACCTTTGAAAGCTATGTAGACAATTTTCTATCTATACTGTATGAAGATCGTTATAATGATTTATAGCATATATTGATTATATAGATTTAGACATAATGACATCATCCCCCCTCCTTACCGTATCAGATTTGTCGATAGGCTTTACTGCTGATGGTGCACAGAAGCAGGTCGTACACAATGTAAGTTTTGATGTTTTTAAAGGCAAAACAATAGCACTTGTTGGTGAAAGTGGATCAGGAAAAAGTATTACAGCTTTATCTATTTTAGGATTGCTACCATACCCAGTTGCCTATCATTCATCGGGGTCTATTAAATATCACACTGCAGATAGTTCTCATGAACTTTTAAATTTGGGTGAAAAGAAATTACAAAAATTTCGCGGCAAAGAAATTGCAATGGTTTTTCAAGAACCTTTATCAGCATTAAATCCATTACACACCATTGAACAACAAATTTCTGAAACACTTCATATTCATACCGACATGAATCAGTCACAAATTAATGAGCGTGTTAAAGAGCTGCTTGATATGGTGGAATTTAAAGATGGCTATAGCCGTTTAAAATCTTATCCTCACGAATTATCTGGAGGACAGCGTCAGCGTGTGATGATCGCAATGGCCCTTGCATGTGAGCCTAAAATTTTAATTGCTGATGAGCCAACAACGGCTTTGGATGTAACAATACAAAAGGGTATTATTAATCTGATTAAGCGCCTTAGTAAAACGCAAGATATGGGCATTATCTTGATTAGCCATGACTTGCATATGGTTAACAAACTAGCTGATGATGTTTGTGTTATGCAAAAAGGAATTTTTGTTGAAACGGGGCCAGTTAGTCGCGTTTTAAAAAAACCAGAGCATCCATATTCGCAAAAACTAATAGCCTCAATACCATCAGGCAAACCATCGCCAATACAAGATAACGCACCGGTTCTTTTAAACACAGATTCTTTAAGTGTTGAGTATCCGCGCAAAAAATTATTCAGCTTCAAGAAAATACCCCCTTTTACTGCTGTTGATAAAGTTGCGCTGTCCTTAAAACAGGGGGAAACTTTAGGTGTTGTTGGCGAAAGTGGTTCTGGCAAAACAACCTTAGCGTTTGCCCTTTTAAACTTGCTTCAATCCAAGGGAACGATTAACTTTGATGGCATCAATATAAAGGATCTGGCTAAAAAAGAAATGCGTAACATACGAAAATCTATGCAAGTTATTTTTCAAGATCCATTTGGTGCCTTAAATCCTCGCTTTTCAATACGCGATATTATTGGAGAGGGGCTATCTGTTCATGAATCGCATCTTTCCCAACAAGAACAAACACAGAAAATTATTAATATACTGAAAGAGGTTGATTTAGATCCACAAATAATGGATAGATATCCACATGAATTTTCTGGTGGTCAACGCCAACGTATTAGTATTGCACGTAGTATTATTTTACAACCTAAATTATTAGCTTTAGATGAACCAACATCAGCTTTAGATAGATCTGTGCAGTCGGGTGTTATTGATTTACTACGAAATTTACAAAAGAAACATACGCTATCATATCTGTTTATCAGCCATGATTTGTCTGTTGTACGTGCGATGAGTCATCGTATTATTGTGATGAAAAATGGACAGGTTGTAGAGCATGGCATGACAGATGATATCATGACAAATCCACAACAACCTTATACAAAAAAACTTATTGATGCAGCTTTTGGTTAGTGTCGCAATTTAATGCTATCTAGTATGCTACGCAGCTTTTAAACCATCTAGTAATGTCTTTAAATCTGTAAATATTTTTTTAGGCAGAGTGTCTAAATGTGTTAAATCGCCAACAGCGATCGGTTGACAGTCTGAATTGCGTGCACAATCCCAATCAGCGGGCGTATCACCTACAAACCAAGTGTGTGCAGCTTCAATTTTATTTGCTTCTATAGCACGTTCTGCAGGGTAAGGATGTGGCTTATCATGAGGAAAGTCAGTTGATCCATAGATTGCTGTAAAATACGCATTCCATCCCATATGTTCAACTTCAATGCGCAAGCGTTTTGCATGTTTATTGCTAACAATCGCGCAGGGAATTTTATTTTCTTGTAAGTATTTTAATAAATCCAATGCGCCTGGCATTTTTTGTAAAGAATCTAAGTAATTTGTATGGTTTTCTTCTGCGTAGCGTCTAAGCTCTGTTAATGCTTCTTCTGCCTTGTTACCAAAAAGCTTTGGAAAATTATCCTTTGCAGAAAGATGTGTATTTTCTTTGATTTTTTCCATTGCCCATGTTTCACCACGAAATTTTTTTAAGGTATGGTTCATGATGTCATAAATCATATCCCATGAACTAACCAACGTATTGTCCCAATCAAAAATAAAGGCCTTTGGTCTGCTGATTTGTTGCTGCGTCATGATTAAATGTTCCTTTAAAAATTAGTGTATTCAGATCTAGGTCTGGACAAAGAATTCAATTATTGTCAGAATTATTGTATCAGTCTACGTTTAGGATGTTTTTTGTGTTTCAAAAAACAACATTTGCACCCAGTATAAAACATATCAGTGCTGTGGCCAAATTTATTATTGTCTTTATTGTTTTTTCTATTTGCAGCACGACACTGCATGCGCATGCTAAAAAAGGTAAGCATGGTGCAAAAACATCTAAAATTGCACACAAAAAAAAGCACAAACCTGGAAAAGGCAAGGGACGTAAAGCAAGCAAGGAAAAATCTAAAAACGCTAATGTTTCTGGTACGAAACCAGAACAACAGGCATGTATTAAACCTGCTGATAAAGAAGAGCAAGAACGCTTTTTATCGACGCCAGATGAGGTAAAAAAGTCCGGAACAGTCGTTCCACCTAAATATTCAGATTATATTGGTGGACCGTCATATGGCTTAGACGTTCAATATAAATTGTGGAAAAAACTGGTTGAAGAACCTACATCAACAGTTCAGGAATTAATGCAGTTTATAGCAGAGCATAAAGATTGGCCCAATATTCGGCTTTTAAAGGAAAAGTTAGAAAAGCAATTAACGTTTCAGCATGGCGTTGAAGACCTTATAAAATGGTTTGAAGATCATCGTCCTGTCACAATAAAAGGTACTGTTTTATATGCAAAGGTATTGATGAAAAATGGCAAAAATCAACGTGCAAATTATTTAATTAAAAAGGCGTGGCGCACAAGTAATGCGCCCCAATCTGAGGTTGATTTATTACGTACAGAATTTAACGATGTGCTTGATGCTAAGGATTACCAATTACGTATTAATATGCTGTTAAAACAAGAAAAAGTTGATGATGCAAAGCGTGTTGTGGGTTGGTTAAATTCACAACTAAAGTGGTTCCCAAAGGCGCAACGCGACCTTGCCTTAACTAGAATTGCCTTACTTAAAAATGATCCTCAAAAGAAGGAAGATCTAGAACAACAGTTAATTGATACAAAAGCAATTTTCAAAAATGATTCAGGCCTCATATATGAAGAAGTTAAATGGCGCCGTCGTAACCGGGAAGATGAAAAATTATATACCATGCTTCAAAGTGATGAAACATTAGGTGTTGAAAATACAGAACCAGACCTTATGTGGGGTGAACGTAATATTTTAGTGCGCCGCATGATAGAGCAAAAAGATTATGAACGTGCTTATAAATTAATAAATAGGCATAAACTGACTAAAGGTGAACATTACGTGAATGCTGAATGGTTGGCATGCTTTTTGTTAATAGACTTTTTGAATAAGCCAGAAATCGCTTACGACCGTTTGTTAAAGTTGCATGACCAAGTCCGCATGCCAATATCTTTAAGTAAACTAGCTTACTGGCTAGCTATTACTGCTAAAAAAATAAAATTGGAAGACCAATCGTATGAATGGTACCAAAAAGCGGCTATGCATCCAGGCACGTATTACGGCCAGTTAGCCATTACAAAACTAACGGAGGGAAAAAGAAAAGTTCCCATCATTAAAATGTTTGAAGAACAGTCACCATCAATCAACATTAAGCGTCGCTTTGAGGAAAGAACGCTTGTTAAGGTGATTCGCTTTATTGGAAAAAGTACAGAGCCTGTTCATTTGGTGGAACGGTTCTTTGATAAACTGGCAACACAGATAGCTGGTAAAGAAGAAATGCAACTGCTCATTAATTTAGGAGCAGAAATTTCACATCCTAAAATTGGTGTGCAGTTGGCGCGCCAAATTCCAGATGAAATGTTGATTACTTTAAACACTTATCCTGTTTTGGCTGAAGGTTTTATGCAAAACACAGTATATAAAGTAGCCCCAAATAACCCATTATTTACACAACTTGTTTTTGCCTTAATTCGTCGTGAAAGTGGCTTTGATGCCAATGCCTTAAGCCCTGCTGGTGCGCGCGGCTTGATGCAGATTATGAATACTACAGCCAAAAATGCCATAGATAGATTAAGCTTTTTATGTAAAGATTGCGGCATAAAATGTCAGGATGAAAGTTCTTACATCATGCCAATTAACAATGTTGCCATTGGTACTGCACATTTAAAGGAATTGATGGAAAAATATAATGGATCTTATGTCTTGGCGCTTTGCGCCTATAATGCTGGTGCACAAGCCGTTGATAATTTGTTTTTCAAAACAATTGGCAATCCACTAGAAGATTTAGATATTGATATCATCCAGTGGGTTGAACTTATTCCTTATTATGAGACACGAAACTATGTGATGCGCGTTCTTGAAAACATGAAAACATATATGATGCGCGCCGAATTTGGAGGAGAGCCTATGCCAAAGAAAAGCATACTTGATCTGCTGAATGCAGGGCGCAAGCGTTAAGGTAAGTACTTACTTTTACAGTGAGCTATTCTTGCCGCTTGTTTCAACATGTTGACAAGATTGAATTTTATTCTGTATGATCAGCAATATAGTCAAAATAGGTATTATCATGAAGTTTTTAAAATCATCCTTAGTATTAATATCCGCTATCAGCGTAGTGTTTGCTGCAACTTCTGCTCGTCAATTACCAAAATCAGTTGAAAATGCTGTTCAAAAAGTCGATCTAGGTAATGGTGCACAAGAAATGGTGATGGGGGATCAAGGCCAGGGCAATTGCATGAAATCTAAACGATCAGTTATTTTTTGGTAAAATTGAGGTT
>CAZTIE010000033.1:0-12710 GCA_964613645.1 uncultured Verrucomicrobiales bacterium | reverse complement strand
TGTCTAGTATTTGCGGGACTTTGCGGGGTTACCATGGGGTTCCTTGGACGCTTACTTAGATGGGCGGTTGTGCGTATGCGCCTTTTCCCAATCAACTTTAAAAACCATATTTTTCCCTCATAAGAATGCTATACCTTCAGTCATCCAGAGACAATAATTCATCCTACTTGATACATATCAGTTTGATGTAACACGCGCTCTGTACTTAAGGTCTATTTTTTCACCAGGTTTAATATTAAAGATCCAATAGCGTTTTTTATGGCCATCTGTTTGATGGGGAATGCTGTCACGTACAATCATACCGCTTTTTATGGGGAAGTTCACACATACTTTCACGGTGACAGGTTCAGTTTTCGTATTTTTAAGCGTTAACCTATTCACTGTCTCCGTTAATTTTGCGGTAAATTTTTGAAATTCAGTTTGTTCATAGCTAACTTGAATAGGGTGCTCGTCTCCATTTTGCAAATGCGCAGGCATGCGAAATGATACAGGCATATTTAATTCTGTCTTTTTTAATGTTGCCTGCATCAAGGGGGATTTATGATGTGTTTCAGATTCTTGATAAAGTGTAACAGGCGCTAGGGGTAAATTTTTAAATGTGTTTTTCCAGCTAAGTTGCGTATCAACCTTTGGCACAGTATCACTATTTGTCATATCTGTTAGAAAGACACCACCCAAACTTAACACGTACTCTTTCTTTAGAGGGATATTAGATTCTTGCAGCCACATGATGCGTTTTTGCTGCATTGACGGTAAGGTAACAGGTCTTTCAATTGGGAATAGGTTTTGCGTCCTTTTTTCAAACGCAGGAGTTACATCTTCTATCTGCCTAAAACCACTATCTTTATCAAAAAGTGTTAAATGTACATTATCAAATGACGTGCTTGTTTCGTTATAAACAGTGAACCAACAATTTAAGTTAAGGCTTTTACAATCTGGCGACAAATCAGCTGTATAGAAAGGTTTCCAACTTAAACCTTCTGTTGTGTACGTGATGTCAGCATCCACTTTTTGAACAGAATCAAAGTTATTGTCCGTATTAATCAAGATATCTTTTTTATCTTTATTTTGATGGATGCTAAAATCCAACATATGCAAGGCACCAAGAAGATTTTTACTGAAGACCATATGGAAGGATTCATCACGCATATGGTGCGGAAATGATTGTATAATCTGTATTGTCTTATTTGGAGAGATCGGCACTTGCGTCTTCAATTCAACAATGGCACAATCTGTATAAAGTTCCATTGCACATGAGTCAGTCTTCTCCTCTATATCTAGCTGGGCTAAAGGACGCTTTTTTTTCTGCGCTTGAGGAACAGCTCCTTGTATCGTATCAGCTATTAATACTTTAGAGCTTAACAATGTTGTTGATAGTAGAAATAAAGTAAAGATATGATTATTCTTCATTTTGCAAAAACTCCATAGATTGGGGTGATTTAGAATGTGCATCAATTGGTTTAAATGGTTCTGGTGCAGTATCTGTTTTTAATGCTTTAATATCTTGAAAACGACGCATCACTGGAATAAGCCTATTCTCAAAGCTTGCCAATGTTTGATTATAGCTGTCAACACTTTGGTTTAAGTGGCGGCCAATTTTTGAAAAATATTGGCTAACGGTATTAAAGCGTTTATAAAGCTCTTGCCCCAAATTAATAACATCTTGAACGCTTTCATGAATGCTTTCTTGGCGCCAACCATAAGCAACAGCACGAAGCAAAGCAATAAGGGTTGTTGGCGTTGCTAAAATTACACGTTCATTGGCACCAAATTCAATTAAGGATGGATCTTGCTCTAAGGCTGCACTAAATAACGATTCACTTGGTATGAACATCACAACAAATTCAGGTGTGTTCTTAAATTGTTCCCAGTAGCTTTTTTGTGACAGCTGCTTAATGTGCGTTTTAACTTGTATTGAATGTTCTACCATGAATTTTTTCTTATCAGCATCTGTCTTGGCATCAAGGGCATTTAGATAACCAAATAAAGGTGTTTTGGCGTCAACAACAATTTGCTTGTCGCCAGGAAGGCGTACAATCATATCAGGTCGCAAGTTATTAGATGTTTCTTGTTGTACAAAATCGCAACGCTCTACCATGCCAGCAAGTTCGACAACCCGCTTTAATTGAAATTCTCCCCATTGACCACGGGTTGATGGATTTCTTAATGCTTTCACAAGACTAGATGTTTCATCCTTTAAATCTTTTTGTGTTTCAATCAAGCTTTTAACTTGTGCCTTAAGATCTATATAAGCAACGGTTCTCTCTTTTTCAAGACTTTTTAATTTTTCATCCACTTGGCTTAATGCCTGCTTCATAGGATCGACTAAATTTTTAATGGCAGAGTGACGTTGCTCCATATCATGTTTGCTAGATTCTTGCACCTTTTCAAAAGACGCTTTTGCAATTTCCATCATGGATGCATGATTTTTCAGGAGGGTATCTTGGGTGATAGATTGAAAAGATTCTTTAATCTTTATTTCTAATTTCTCAATAAGTTCTGATTGGTTGTTAAGCGTTTTGTCTTGAAACGCTATTTGCTGCTCTAGCAAAGATTTTTCAACGATAAGTTCATGTTCTTTTTTTTGCTGGCGATTTAAATCACGTCTTTGCTTCCATATAAATAAAATACAACCTGTAAGAATAAATAATGCAGAGAATAATAAAATATCGTTTAGCGCCATACATACAATAAAATCAACCTTTTGACTATTATTTCATGTTTTAGAAAAACTTACTATGAAATGTTTGTAAAGGTCTTCTTTAAGCCCCTCTATAATAAAAAAGCAATACGCCCACCCTGTATCTATTCGTATAAATAATATTTTATTTAGCGTAAAAAATATTGCTATACCATCACCACCTCTAATATTTTATCGATACACCCCTATTATTAGAGTTTTTATATTTGAGAGTTTAAGCTTCCAATACCATTTTTTTTGCAGTATTCACATCAACTTTTCCAGTGCCCATTAATGGTATTTCATCCACAATATGAATTTTTTTAGGACAGAAAAGCATCGGATACTTATTATCGGTAAAAACGGACGTGATGTCTTTTTGTTTTAAGTCCGGCTTTGTTGTGACCAATACCAGTTCTTCTCCACGTTTATCATGTGGGATAGCAACAACGGTATGTGTATAATCACTAAAGTGCATATGAATAAGTTCTTCTACATACGTTAATGGCACCATTTCACCTGATATTTTCGCAAAACGCTTAAGGCGCCCTTGAATAGTTATGAACCCTTCTTTATCTAGGGAAACAATATCACCGGTTTCGTAACCAAATTCTTCGTTTGGTGGTGTAATTGTCTTGCCGTCATAGTACCCCATCATAACATTAGGACCCTTTAGACAAAGTTCTCCTCCTTCTTTAATACCCTCAATTGGCTTAATTTTTGCGGTCATGCCGGGTACCAATTTACCAACAGATCCTTCTTTATAATGCATTGGCGTATTAAAAGCGACAGCAGGTGCTGCCTCTGTCATACCATAACCTTCTAAAATACGAATACCAAATTTATCTTGCCAAAGCATTTTAGTTGTATGGGATAATTTTTCAGCACCCGCAATAACATAACGCATTGAATAAAAATCGTAACCATGCGCCGCTTCAGCGTATTTTAAAAGCAAACTACTTGTGCCAAATAAAAGCGTGGCATTCATATCATAAGCTAAATTGGGAATCACTTTATGATGCAAAGGGTTAGGATATAAAAAGACAGGTACACCACTTAAAAGTGGCATGAGAACACCAGCTGTTAACCCAAAAGAATGGTAGATTGGCAAAACATTCATCAATAAATCTTTTGCTGTAAAATCAAGACAAGCTGTTACTTGTGCTTGATTTGCATTTAAATTTTCGTGTGATAATGCGACAGCTTTTGGTGTTTGTTCTGACCCAGATGTAAACAGAACAACAGCCAAATCATCATGCTCTGGAAAATATTCTTTATAATAATGATTAGGCATAAGGGAAAATAACAGTCCTTGGATTTTATCATCAAGAGTAAGCGAATGCTGACCGCTTTTTTTGTCTTTTAAATCTTCCAAATGCACAACATTAATGCGTAGTTTGTTTAATGCTTTTCTTAAGTCTGCTAAATGGGGTAGATTTTCTAAAAACTTATGTGATGTAATAAGTGTTTTAATACCAATAAGGTTAATTGTTTCCATTAAACGTTCTTCACCAAGGCTATAGTTTAACATAACTGGAATACGCCCATGTGAAATAAGCCCAAAGAAACTAATAACCGTTGGACATGATGTTGGAAGCAGCACACCTACTTCTTCTTTTTCGTCAGTAATACGACTAAAGTATGCGCCTAAAATACAACTTTTCGTAATTAATGATTGATATGAATAAGACTTAAAATCATGACCTTCCATAGCTTTAGTAAAGCGCCCGTGATGTTTTGCGGCATCAAGTAAGCTTGTAAATAGGCTAGATTGATAAGGAGAGCACTCAAAAGCCATTTCTTCCATAAGACGCTCAATACGTTGGCTGATATTTGCACGCGTAATACGTGGGGTATCACCTTTAAATTCATCAATCTTGATTGGGTCTTGAATATATAAGGTGATTTTAGGGAACATTGTACGTTTAACCATGCCTTTTAAGCGTGTTAAGCGTGACCGAGCAGCGCCTTCAATACAGATTGGTAAAATTGTGGCATTCGTCCGTTCTGCAAGCAATGAAGGCCCATCATTAATTTTCATTAAAGACCCTGTACTGGTCATGCGCCCTTCAGGGAAGATGACAATGCGTTTTTCTGCCGCTAAATGCTTTAAAATATGCTTCATCGCCATTGGATTATCTGGGTCTATAAAGAAAATTTTCACGCCCTTTGACACCCAAGCAAACCATTTAGACGCATATTGATGATAAATAACAAAACCTGTATCAGATGGCAGATACGCAAACAACAAAAGACCATCTAAGAATGATGTATGATTTGCAATAATAATTGACTTACTACCAGCCTTTTTAATGTTGTCTATACCAACAACATCTACCCTAAAGAAGGTTGAGAAAACAAATTGAACAAGCATTTGCCTAATAGACTCAGGCACATAATTTGCAATTTTTAGGGTAACGACTATGTTTAAAGATGCCGTTAAAAACAAGATCTGTAGTAATGAAAAATCAAGTGCAGAAAGTATCATTAAACCAAGCGATGCAACAACCATAAATAATGCATTTAACATATTGTTTGCACTAATTCCCATGCCGCGTCGCGCAGGGTTTAGGCGCTCTTGAATGGTCGCATATAAGGGAACAGTATATAGACCAGAAAAAACAGCCAACATAAATAAATCAAAAAAGATGCGCCAAGAATAAGGCTCTGTTAAAAAGACACCAAGTGTAATATTTTCAGCAACTTTTACAGTATCGCTAATTGTTACAAAATCAAACAATAAAACGCTCATGAAAAATCCCGCAACAGGAACGTATCCATTATGTAAGTTACCTCGCAGCAGCATCGTACATAAATATGAACCGGCCGCAATACCAACAGTAAAGGCAAACAGAAAGAAAGAAGCTATTTCTTTCTCGCCATTAATAACTTGCTCTGTATAAGGAACAATAGCCGTTAAAATAATACAGCCAATAAACCAAAACCAAGATATACCAACAATTGTTAAAAACAAAACCCTGTCTTTTAAAGCAAAACGTATAAGTTTTCTAGTGCTTTTTAAAATATTAAAATCAATTGGTGTCGTTAGAAGCTCTACATCAGTCTTGACCATTTTCTCACTTGAATATAAACATAGAAGCGAACTTATGAACATAATGAGGCCCAGATATTCTTTTGGTAACAGGCCACCAACCAAAGTGCCCAACAAAATTGCAAAAAAGGTGGAGCTTTCAATAAGCCCATTTCCAGCAATACGATCTTTCGTCCCTAAGTATGCAGGAATTAAGCTGTATTTAATGGGGCCAAAAAAGGTTGCTTGTGTTGAGGATAGAAAAAGCGACAGTAACATAATCCAAAACGAACCTTGGCTAAGACCAATCCAAGCAATAATAATAATAAACACCTCACAGCGTTTAAAAATTCTTGCTAACCAACTGTTTTCATAATGATTGGCAACTTGCCCTGCAGGCGCTGCAAATATTAAAAAGGGTAGTATAAAGACTGCAGATATAAGTGCACTAACAACAGGAACAGAATAGTCTGTTTTAAATGCGGCATCAAATGTGGCCAAGAATAGAAGGCTTGTTTTAAATAAATTATCTGCAAAAGCAGAGAAAAATTGTGTTAAAAAGAAAGGAAAAAAATCACGTTTTTTAAGTATTGAAAAATACTGCATATTTTAAATCAATCCATTTAAATTATAAAAACTATTAGCTCATAGTACCCTATTCTCACAACGCGACCAAGTTTTATGTTTTTAGAGTAATTTTACAAGGCGCGTGTATAAATATATAGTGTTGCGTGATAAAAAAATCCAATTTACTTGCAATATTCAGAAAAAACCAGATAAGGCACATTAGAAACGCTGAGTTCTACACGTCTCTTCACCCTATAGCATTTATTTCTTAAACATGTTAAAAAAAACAAGAATTGATATTAATATATGTAAGAGATTTTAAGTATGAGCCTTTCCAGCGAAGCCTTAAAGAAAAAAATTCTAACATCAAGTATTATAGGTAATGCGCTTGAGTTTTATGACTTTACTTTGTGTGGTGTGTTTATCACAATTTTAGCGCGAGAATTTTTTCAATCCACAAATGGAAACAATGTCCTTTGGGGATTTTTTGCTTTTTCAGCAGCATTTTGGACAAGACCACTGGGTGCATTTGTTTTTGGCTATATTGGTGATAACTATGGAAGAAAAGTTGCGTTAACATGGTCGTTAGCATTGATGGGCATACCGACATTTCTTATAAGTATTTTACCCAGTTATAACTCTATTGGAATAATTGCACCTGTCATTTTAATTATTTGTCGTATGCTACAGGGTCTTTGCACAGGGGGGGGAGAGCAACGGTGCCGCCATTTTTGTTTTAGAACACTTAAAAACTAAGCCAGGCATGATTAGTGGCATACTTTCTGGATCAGTCGTTGTTGGATCCTTACTAGCCATGTTTATGGGATTTATAACAACACAAGCCTTTATGCCTACATGGGCATGGAGGACATCATTTGCTTTGGGCTCACTTGTTAGTGTGGCTGGATTTTTTATAAGACGTAATACGGCAGAATCTTTAGAATTTGTGCAAGCAAAAACGACTGTTAAAAACATACCACTTGTAACGGTATGGAATGAAGATAAAAATAGTTTCTTCTTGTCATTATCAACAGGACTAATAAATGGCGTATTATCTTATACTCTGTTTTCATTTTCATGCATTTATCTTACAAAATATATGGGGCATACGCTGTCGCAGGGAATGTTCTATCATTTATTTGGTGTTATAACACACATGTGCTTATGTCCATTATTTGGCAGTCTTAGCGATAAAATATCTCCCGTTAATTCACTGAAACTTGGTGGCCGATTAAGCTTATTTATGCCTCTGATTGCATTTTTCTTGCTCCAAATGAATAGTGGAATCTTTATTATCATGGGGCAAATTTTATTAGGTACTTTCGTTGCTAGCTTTGGAGGTCCAGGCCATTATTTCCTACAAACACTTTTCCCAACAAACAATCGATATACAGGTGTTTCTTTTGGTTTTACAATAGGTATTGCTATAACAGGAGGCTCAACACCTTTGATTCTAACCTATTTGCTGAATACATATTCGAATCTATATATTCCAGCGATTTATTTAAGTATATGGGGTGCGTTATGGCTAGTGGTTCTTGGGTATTTTTATCCCAAAATCAGGGCTCATCATCAACCCAAAATCATCTTAAAAAGGGCAGCATGATCATAAATAAAGAAAACACTTCTATGCTTGAAATTAAAGATTTAACAGTTGCATTCGGACCTGTAAAAGCACTGAATGAATTTTCAGTCACATGGAGCAGTGGTGTAAAAAAAATGGGCGTTATAGGTCCTAATGGATCTGGAAAGTCAACTTTATTTAAAGTGTTATCTGGTTTTATCAAACCGACATCTGGCAAGATTGTTTTTAATGGGCAAGATATAACAAACCTAGAATCCTATAAAATTAATCACTGCGGCATTGCGCGCACATTTCAAATTCCATCGCCCTTTACAGAGTTAACTGTTTTTGAAAACGTCTATACAAGCGCACTACAACATGCAGACAAAAAAACAGCGCAAGATCTGAGTGAAGAATATGTAAATCGATTTTATTTAACTGAGAAGGCACACCTCAATCCCTCTGAACTTTCTCTTGTAGAAAAAAGATTGTTAGAGATTGCACGTGCACTTGCAACGCAACCAAAGCTGTTATTGCTAGATGAAGTTTTAGCAGGCCTTAGGCCACAGGAGGTGGACAATGTATTGAATGTTATAAATGAATTACAGCATGAGAATGATTTTCACATTATAATGGTTGAACATAATATTAAGGCGATCAAAAAATTTTGCGCAGAACTGATCGTTCTAAGCGCCGGCACAGTAGTTGCAAAAGGTCCTGTTGAAACATGTTTAAGCAATAAGGTCGTTCAAAAAATCTATATTGGCAACACAGAATAATTTTGATCTAGAGTACCATAAATCACTGAAAATGCGTTTTTACCACATCAGTAGTAAAGCATAATTAGAGAAGCCCTGCATTATCTCTATTTCATAAAAAAAATGTTTTTTTAGCTTTTTTCCTCTTCACAAAACACCATCAATTATGGTAAAAATAAATGAGTGTTCCCCGATAGCTCAGTTGGTAGAGCAAGTGGCTGTTAACCACTAGGTCGGCGGTTCGAGTCCGTCTCGGGGAGCCATTTTATTTCTAATGTGTACTTCCAAAAATGTCAAAATTATATTTTTACTATGCTGCTATGAATGCAGGCAAAACCACTACTTTGCTGCAATCAAGCTATAACTATAATGAACGGGGCATGGATACACTTTTATACATACCTGCCTTTGATAATAGAGGTGGAGAAAGCACATTAAAGTCGCGCGTCGGATTATCCTCAAAAGCCATACCCTTCAATAAAAATTTTGACTTTTTTAAAGATATTCAAGACAGAAAAACACACAGTTTAAAATGTATTCTAATTGATGAAGCACAATTTCTATCAAAAGCCCAAGTTGAAAACTTATGTAGGGTAGTTGATGAATTGCGCTACCCCGTTTTGACATATGGACTGCGTACAGACTTTTTAGGTGAAACATTTGAAGGTAGCAAATACTTGTTAGCATGGGCTGAAGAATTAATTGAAATTAAAACTATTTGCCACTGCGGGTCAAAAGCAACAATGAATGCGCGTATTGATGAATGTGGAAACCCTGTGCGTAACGGCAACCAAATAGAAATTGGTGGCAATGATCGTTACATATCCCTATGCCGCAAACACTATCAAGAAGGTAATACCGGGCATAATGAAATCAAATTAAAAATCACAAACGGTTAAAAAACAGATTCGTTAAAGGGCACAACCCTTTCTAATAGTTCTTCAACTTGCTCTGGTTGTTCAAATTGCAAGTTTATTTTAAAAACCTGCACATTTTCCTTATACGGGGTTGGAATACGGATAAAATCTTTTGAAGTTGTTATCAATTGGGCCTTTTTAAGTTCTGCCGCTTTCAACAACCGATCCATATCAACAATTGTATACGGGTAATGATCTGCAAAAGAGGCAAATTCAACAAGCTTATACCCTGCCCTTTTCAAGGTTAACCTGAACTTTTCAGGATAACCTATGCCAGAAAAAGCTAAAACACGCTCCCCTCTCTGTACTGGTTCCGTCAGGTTTATAAAACTAGCCTTAAAAGCATGTTCCACACCAAGGGAAGAGGCTTTCTTTGCTGTTGATGCCTTGCCACCACCAATAAAAAAAACAGCATCTGCTCTATTCAACCCAGATGTAACTGGCTCACGCAATGGCCCAGCTGGAAATACTTCTTTATTACCAAAGCCTTGAATAGAATCAACAACCAATAAATTCAAATCTTTCTCTAGCGCTTTATTTTGGAAACCATCATCCATAATCAAAACCGTGGCACCATTTTTAATAGCCGCTTTTCCGGCTTTAATACGATTGGGACACACCCATGTTGGCGCAAACTGTGACAGCATTAAAGGCTCATCACCAACTTCTAAATAATGATGACGTTCAGGGTCAACCTTTTGCAACCCCTTCACAATGGCACCGTATCCCCTACTTAATATATGCGGCGTATGCCCCATTTTTTTAAGCATAGCAACAAGCGCTATCACTGTTGGTGTTTTTCCAGCTCCCCCCATTACTAAATTACCCACACAAATAACAGGCTTAGATAATTTATAAGAGCGCACACTGCGCATTTTTAAGCGTGAAATTTTTAAATAGATCCAGGCAACAGGAAGCAATACATAAGATAAAAAACTTTTTTTTTGCCAAAAACTTGGTGCTTTAAACATTTAATACGTGCCTACATATAAGAATCATATATTCATCGAAACAGAGCAAACTTATATAGATAATAACATAGCAAACACTTAGCATAAAGCGCTAGGTACGATTGTGAGCAAAGAAAACCACCGTTTGCAAAGATACACAGTTTGTTTTAATGTTCGATTCTCATTACCAAAAATGAGTAGCTACTAATACTATCTAACCCTATATGTCAGACTAGTTATCGCGTGTACTATATAAAAAATAGGGCCGAAATGAGAGGGGTGGTACTCAAGACTGTAATACCTAATATTTTAAGCGGCTCTAAAAAATTAAGAAGCTTTGCCCCAAAGACTCTCTTTTATTTGGTCGACTAGAAACTGTTGATGGCTGTCTACTTCTTGTTGACTTACAGGAAACAATCGAGGTTCACGACGCTTTTTGATTGTTTCAGCTACATGAACGGCCTCTTCATTGTTAGATATAACTTCTTTGCCGAATAATTTACGTTGGCGCCCGCCCAGAAGCTCGACATAAACCTCAGCAAGTAATTCACAATCAACAAGCGCGCCGTGAAAAGTACGATTAGATAAATCAATTTTAAAACGTTTACATAAACCGTCTAACGTATTGTTAGCACCTGGAAATTTTGATCTTGCCATAACAAGAGTGTCCACAGCCTGTTCAAAAGATAAAATTGACTTATTGTTGCGCGCAAGTTCTGCGTTTAAAAAACCGATATCAAAAGACGCATTATGAATAACCATTTTTGAATCACCAACAAATTCTAAAAAATCATCAGCAATATCTTGAAATAAAGGCTTATCAAACAAAAATTCTGTTTTAATATTATGCACTTTGGTAGCTGCAAGGGGCACTTCTCTTTGTGGGTTCACATAAGTATGAAACGTTTTTTGTGTGGGCATTTTATTAACAATCTCAAGACAGGCAATTTCAATAATACGATCAGCGCCTTTTGCGTGAAACCCTGTTGTTTCAGTGTCTAATATAATTTCACGCATGTTTATTTCCTTTTTACTTGGGATTAGTGTTTAAATTAGGTATAATATCTTCACACATTATAAAATATATTATATTCATATGCATAGTCCATTTACTGGGAAAGTTCTAGAAAACTACCCCCTCCATAAAATAACATGGTTTCAAGTTGGTGGAAATGCAGACTTTTTTGCAAAGGTGCGTTCCATAGACGAACTGTCAAACATACTAAACGAAAAGCCAAAAGATATGCCTTTGTTTATTATTGGGGCTGGCTCAAATATTTTAATGCGTGATGGTGGCTTTCGGGGGCTTGTGATTAAACTTGCTGGTGACTTTAGTAAATGGCATATTGAAAACGATGATACGGTTATTGCTGGTGCTGGTGTTCTTGATAAAACCTTAGCCTTAACAATGGGTGAAAAGGGGTATGCTAATTTAGAATTTATGGTTGGTATCCCTGGTACAATTGGTGGTGCCTTAATCATGAATGCTGGTGCTTACGGGGCTGAAGTAAAAGATGTACTGCAATGGGTTGATTTAATGTCAATGAATGGACAAATTATACGTTTAACACCAGATGATTTGCAAATGGTTTATCGCAAAGGCAATATTCCAAAGGCACACCTCGTGTTAACAGCAGCCTTTAAAGTGAAAAAAACGGATCCAGCAGTCGTGCAAGAAAAACTGCACAACATGCTGGATAAAAAAGAAGCAGCACAACCCATGACAGGCCGCACAGGTGGTAGCACGTTCAAAAACCCGCTGCCAAATTCAGCATGGGGGCTTGTTGATAAAGTGGGTGGGCGAGGTCTGAAAAATGGCAATGCACAGTTCTCTATCAAACACTGTAATTTTTTGTTAAATCTTGGTGGTGCAACAGCTAAAGATATTGAAGACCTTGGAGAGGATGTTAGGAAGCGCATTAAAGAACAAGAAGGTATTAACCTTGAATGGGAAATTATTCGTATTGGTAGCCCGCTTTAATGGATATAAAACATTGTATTGTGTTGATGGACGTAAGATAAAACTTACAATATGTGCAGAATGCGCACTTTCTGTCTGATGGGCCTCCGTAAACTCCCACAAAATCCGTGCCTCCGCCTCCTCCACCACAAAGCTGCAATCTCCCCCAGTCCTTAAAAAATCTTAAAAAAGAGTTAATAAGTCACGGCGTATAAATAATTTTTACTTATCTTACGCAAAACCTGTATACTTAGCTTGAATTCAAAGCTTTATGAATACCGGT
>CAZTIE010000032.1:0-13041 GCA_964613645.1 uncultured Verrucomicrobiales bacterium | reverse complement strand
AATACAAAAGGTAGTGAGATTAAGCTTGTGACTAAGCCAAAATGAAATAAAAGTGTTAATGTCTTTTCGTTGGCGACCATCTTTTTTGCCAAAATATCCAGGGTTGCAAATAAAAAAGCAGCACTTAATGGGATGAAGCTATAAATATGAAATTCGTTAGTTCCAGGTCGTACAATGTACAAAAGGCCTGCAAAGCCAATAAATGTTGCAATCCAGCGTTCTTTCGAAACATGTTCTTTTAAAAAGAAAAAAGCTAATGGTAAAAAGAATAGTGGTTGCATAAACATAAGGCTGGTGCTTTGTGCAAGCGGCATAACGTTAACAGACCAGCAGCATAAAGCAATTGCAGCAGCGCCAATAATACCGCGTGCTGCGTGCATGCCAGGTGCTTTTGTTTTAAAAAGTGCCGTGCCTTGCCCCAGCATAAATGGTAACAAAACGATCATTGAGAAGAAAAACCTAAAAAATGAAATTTCGACGACGTCCAAGCGTTCACCTAAAAAGCGCATAGCAACATCGTTTGATACGGCAACAACAGAGATCATGTTTGCCCAAAATACGCCTTGCAAATAACCTGGCTTAAAAAACCATTTAAACAAAGGGTTTTTTTGTAGGAATGTATGCATTCTATCTAGTAGTACAGAATCTTGTTGTGTCGCTGTTGTATCTGTCATTTATATATACCTAGTTTTATAAGTTTAATCTTCAATACTTATATAATCACTAGATGGTAACAAATCAAGAACACGAAAGCGAGAAAATTATGAATTTAAGAGGGCTGCTTGCAAAAGAGGGTGATGACACCCCAGAAGAAGTGAAAATATTAAGCCTGACTCTAAAAGCACAAGAGGGTGAATTTGCGCAAATTGAGTTGTTATGCGAGAAGAAAAATTTAAATACACGATTAATTTCACTTAGCTGTGATGGCTTTGTATTTTTTAAAGGACATCTTTTAGGGGGCGTTGAGTCCGTAGAGCCCGATTGCATGAAACTTATGTATATTGGTCGGGCATTAGATAAGAAATACGTGATACCACAAGAGAATTCTCTGTTGAAAAATGTGGATTTTAGAAAATGGGAGCTACCTTTTGTGAATCCAGTCTCTCATGAAAGTATGCGTATATCTATGTTACCACGTGATACCGGGGAAGATTTTACCCCATACGTTTTAATGGATAGTGTAAAAGTTGAGCAAATACGCGTACAGCTGAAGAATATAAAAGTTGTAGTGCATGCCGCGTGGGTGCAAAAGGGGCAGGGTTCTTTGAATTTGTTTCCTTATATTAAAAAAGCATTTCCAACCCGACGTGTGTTGAGTATGACTGGAGATGCTCTAAAAGCCTCTTTTCCAAGCATTGGGCAAACATTGGGTAAAAAAATGGGGAGTAAAACGGGATATACAGTTTTATCATCTAAAATAATACCGTGTTCAACAAAAATATATGATACAGTTTCTGTTAATATTAAAGGGAGAGAATGCTTTTTACCTGTTCAAGAGTATAAAGGGCATTTTTGGATCCAGTGGGCTTGTGCATATAGACGGCAAGAAAAAATAAAATTATTCTTATGCTGGAAAAATGGTGAATATCTTCCGCTGCAGCAACCTGGCAGCATTGACGCATGTAAAATATTCGACTTTCAAGTAAAAAAAGAAGCTATTACTGACGGAAATGATACGTTTTTTGATACAAAAACAGGACAATTAGCCATACGGCAGGCTGTTGAACAAAGTATTTATGCTGGATGTCAGTCCAGACAAGCGTATTTATTAAAAGTAGATGTGCCGTTTGTAAGTAGCCTTAAGTATAATGTTGGGGATACTATTGTGTTTAAAAATAATGCAACGGAAAATATAAGGGGTCGGATTTCCCGGTTAAAAAGTTTTTGTGACGCTGATCGTGCAATAACAACGATGTGGATAAATTTTTCAAAAGAAACTATAGATCCAGACAATTTGAAGAACAGCCTAGACAGTATTATTGATGGTGGTGTAGAAAACAAACAGGAAGGAATTGATGTTGGGTTTTCTAATATCACAAACATAGAACCTGAATATTTAGTGAAAAATATTTCTGTTAGAAATGCGGCATGCCAGCAAGGTGAATTAGTGAAAAATAGAGAATTTGAATCTAAGGCAGATTTAGTGAGTGTGCTAAAAGATAATATGACTGAAATTTATTTAGATTTGCATGACTTGACGAATAAACAGCCTCTTTGCCGTGATTATGAATTTATTAAGAAATGATCAGTCATCATACTAGTATGATGCTCTCAGTAGGGGTAATTTTATGGTAAAGACAGTATAGTATATTGGAAATTCTTCATATTTTTATTCGTTTTGAAACACCTTAACGTGTGCGCTAGTGATTTTTTAACATCTCGGCAAAATATTAATCATTGGAGGTTTGAGGGGGTGGCCTTAGTGTGTTCTAAATTCAGTACAACAGGCAAGGGCGTGCAAAATATGGCGTATACAGAGTGTGTTCTAACAAGGCTATTGAATTTTGTGACAAGACCAATTTGTTCCCGGCAGTTTGATGATGTATTTAGTAGGCTGTCAACTCTCAACAATACGGTAGAGATCATTTGACCAGTTTCAGTGTGTGCTGTGGATTCTCGTACAGGAAGCTTAACAGAATTAGATGCTGCAATGCGTAAAGACGAGAGGTTGTTTGGTGTATTCAGAACAAGAAGATGGAATCTGGTTTTACAGATTCTAGATATGTTTACGTTTATTCTGAAGACGGGGGACAGTGCAGCATTAAGTTTACTATAAAATCTTATTTTAGGTGTTTTTAACAAGATAAAAAACAACGTACCCGCTTCATGAATTTGGAGCGGGTTTTTTTTATGTCAAATTTTTGAAGGGAAATAAATTATGTATTGGCGCAATCGTTTACATAAAACTTTTTTAAAAGGGTACTCAGATCAAATATTAGAAAGTGATGCTGGCGATATTGATGACAAAGTATCTTATGCTTTAAGGCCGCCTGATGATTTTGATTTTAATATGGAGAATGGAGATTCTGATCTACCAACAGTCATCATCATACAAGCGAAGGTTCAGCCAACCTATTATGAAAATCCGGATGTATGGGTGGATGCGAGGGGTAAACAATTGCCCCTGTATAAGCGGGATGCCTTAAATTTGCCGCGATGTATATCTAAAATGAAGATAATTTATGATCACATCATTGTGGAGGAGGGAAAAGCTCAAGATTGGGTGAAAAAATGCGATATTCCAGATGTTATCATGGATAAGCAATATGATGTTTTAAGGAAATGTACTGTAAAAGTTGGAGAAAAAAGATTGCCCCAACTAAAAGCTGGGGAACAATCACTATGGAGTTACGGTGCTACTTATAGCACGGATAAAAGTACGTGTCAAGTGCAGCAAAAACACTTTGCTGTTGATTTTATTGATGGAAATCCATTTCTAAAACTGTCAAATATGCAGGGAGAGAAACAATTAGGGGCAGAGTTTATGAATGGCTCTTTTTCTTTTTTTGTTGATGATAAAAATAATTTTATAAAAAAATATTCGTCTTTTTTCATAAAAGATATAGCGACAGGATTTATTCATATTCACTGTAGGGAGGTTCGAAATGACGCGTAATAAATTTAGTGAAAAGGAAGTTTTTGCACGCACGTTATATGGGGAGGCTAGGGGAGAAATAGCTCAATTTGGTGATGCCCCTTTAAAAGCTGTTGCTAATATAATTGTGAATAGGTTTAAAGCACAAACATGGTATGGGCGAACAATTAAAGATGTGTGCCTGAAAAATTGGCAATTTTCTTGCTGGAATAAAGATGATCCTAATTTATCTGTGCTATTAGCGCCCACAATAACATGCAGTGTTTTTGATCTATGTTTAAAAGTAGCCGATTTATTTTTGTTAAATGGTGGTGTGATTCCAGATAATACAAATGGCGCGAATCATTATCACCACCGAAAAATCTTTCCATCGTGGACGGTGAAAAAACATCCAACATGTCAAATTGGCAATCATATATTTTATAAATTATAGGAGTGTACTATGACTTTTCCATTATCATTAGCGGCCCTTGGGTTGGTTGAATTTGCACCCATGCTTGGAAAGTGGTTCGGTGGAGATCGAACAGAAACTATAGCATCACGTGTGACGGATGTCGCAAAAAAACTAACAGGGATGGATGATATTCCAGGTATCATTTCTCATTTAAGAGACAATCCAGACAAAGCGCGTTCGTTTCAAAAAGAATTATATGCGATGGAAACGGAGGTTGAACTATCTTTAATTTATGATAGACAAGAGGCCAGAAAGCGTGACGCACAGCTGCTGGTGGCAACAGGGAAAACGAATCGTCGTGCTGATGTTATGGTTATTAGTGCTGTTTTAGGCTTAGGTGTTTGCCTGTGTTCTTTGTGTCTTTTCTCTAAAGAAGGCCTGCCTGGTGAAGTTGTGGCTATCATATCGACAATCTCTGGTATTTTTGGTGCCTGTTTAAAGGATGCATATTCCTTTGAATTTGGGTCATCCAAAGGAAGCCGTCAAAAGGATGAGAATATGGCTGCTATTATTGATCAACTATAATATAGAATGATGTTATTTTTTGCAGGCTATGCAGCTGATATTTAAAAAACTAAATATTTATTTTTTTTGCTTAAAATACAAAAAAACAGCAAAACCCTTTATTTTCTGCATGGTCTAGCTTTGAAAAATTTGTTATAATCTTAAATTGTTGGTGTAGATTTTAATAATTTGTTTATCTTTTACCTGTCATCATAAAAGTATAAGAAAAATAGAAGAAACTTAAGGGGCGTAGATGTCAAGAAACTCCGGTTCAGATTCCAAAGGTGTATTACACTGTTCATTTTGTGGAAAAAGCCAGCATGAAGTTAAAAAATTAATTGCAGGCCCAACAGTCTTTATTTGTGATGAGTGTGTAGACCTTTGTACAGATATAATTCGTGAAGAGCTGACTTCTAGTAAGCTTGCCTTAACCAATGGTTTACCAACACCTAAAGAAATCTCCACAATTTTAGATGATTATGTAATTGGGCAAGAACATGCAAAACGTGTATTGTCAGTCGCGGTTCACAACCACTACAAACGTTTAGAATTTGAAGGTAAAGATGGTGACGTTGAGATTTCCAAGTCTAATATTTTACTTGTTGGGCCAACTGGTTGTGGTAAAACATTATTGGCGCAAACATTAGCACGTATTATTGATGTGCCTTTTACAATGGCAGATGCCACAAGCTTAACGGAAGCTGGGTATGTTGGCGAAGACGTTGAAAATATCATTTTAAAATTATTACAAGCTGCGGATTATAATGTTGAAAAAGCGCAGCGTGGTATTGTGTATATTGATGAAGTTGATAAAATTTCAAGGAAATCTGACAACCCGTCTATTACACGTGATGTGTCCGGTGAAGGTGTTCAACAGGCACTTCTAAAAATTATGGAAGGCACAGTTGCGTCTGTTCCACCACAAGGTGGGCGTAAGCACCCTCAGCAAGAATTCTTGCAAGTTGATACAACAAATATCTTATTCATCTGTAGTGGTGCCTTTGCAGGGCTAGATAAGCTGATCGCTGCTCGTGGTAGAGGTGTTGGTATTGGTTTTGGTGCGGACGTTAAGACAACAGAAGAAAGAACAACAGGTGATATTTTGAAAAATCTGGAACCTGAGGATTTATTGAAGTTTGGCTTGATTCCTGAATTTGTTGGTCGGTTACCCGTTATTGCAACATTAGAAGACCTAGATACAGATGCGCTAGTTCAGATTTTAACACAGCCAAAAAATGCTCTTACAAAACAATATAGTAAGTTGTTTGAAATGGAAGAGGTGGCATTAACTTTTACAGATAAAGCGCTTTTGGAAATTGCAAAAAAAGCCCTACAGCGCAAAACAGGTGCGCGTGGTTTGCGTGCAATTTTAGAAAGTATATTGCTTGATACAATGTATGATTTGCCGTCTTATGAAAACATTACAGAGGTCATCATTAATGATGAAGTGGTTAAAGGTAACGCTAAGCCCGAAACAGTAGAAACACCAAAAACAAAGAAAAAGAAAACTGCATCTGGCGCATAAGTATTTTGAAGAACTACTGATAACGAACTTAATTGTTAAAAAATTCTTGTCATATTTACCGCAACCTTCCTGTCTGTACTGCTAGGAAGGTTTTTCTTTTTTAACTGGTAACCAAAATTTCATGAGGATGAATGCGTAGAGAATGTTAAAGCTATTCATTGTTATAGCAGATGTGAGCAAAAAGTACTGCTCTAAATCTAAAAACAATACTGCTTTATTAACCATTCCTAAGATTAGTATAATGAAGAGATATAAAATTATTAGGGTAATAGGAAGCTCGGTTTTTTTCAGTGTGTTATGTTCACTGTGTAAATAGCTTTTAATTAACAGATAAGATCCGTAGAACCCAGAAAAAAATGGGACTAAAAAAATGGGTATAAAGTAAGATGTTTTAAAAACAGATAAAAACGAGGTAAAATGTAGCAGAAAATGAAAGAACAAAATAATACTAGAAATATAAATTTGTAAGAGGAAGTTTTTTTTAGATAATGCCCAGAGATTGTTTAAAAAAAATGCAGTCCAATTGAATTTTGGTCGTTTACCCGCTTTGACTGTTTGAAAAGCTTTAAGCCACCAAAATATATCTTTGGAGTTCTCAATTATCATTTTCTTTAAGTAATCACCGTACATGTACTCCAAGAATTCTTTTTCTTCTTGGGTTACTGTATCGAGGGAAAATATTTGAATATCTTTTTTTCTCATTTAAGTGGCCTTAAAAAATAGATTTTTAACTATATTCTACAGATGTGATAAATTATTTTCTAGCCAATGGATATCGTAATCACCAGAGATGATATGTTGATTATCAACCAATTTTAGGTGGAGGGGGATAGAGGTTTTAATGCCTGTAATTACAAATTCTTGTAAGGCGCGTTTCATGCGTGCAATGGCTTCCTCGCGCGAGGTACCATGAACAATTAGTTTGGCGATCATGCTATCATAATATGGCGGCACACTATAGCCTTGGTACATGTGACTGTCTACGCGCACACCGTATCCACCTGGTGCGTGATAAACCTCTATTTTACCAGGGGATGGAATGAAAGTTTCGGGACATTCTGCATTAATACGGCATTCAATAGCGTGGCCTGTAAATTTAATATCATCTTGCGTAAAGGGTAGGGCAAAACCTGCTGCAACACGAATTTGTTCTTTAACAAGATCAATACCTGTTACCATTTCTGTTATTGGGTGTTCAACCTGGATACGGGTGTTCATTTCCATGAAGAAAAAATCGCCTTTTTCATATAGAAATTCTAACGTACCAAGGCCTCTGTACCCCATTTTTCCAATAGCTTTGTTGACAATTTTACCAAGATGCGCACGTTCTTTTGATGTAAGGGCAGGGGAAAGCGCTTCCTCCCAAATTTTTTGGTGGCGACGTTGTATAGAACAATCCCGTTCACCAAGGTTAACAACGTTACCGTGCTGATCGGCCAGAATTTGAATCTCAATATGGCGTGGGGTTTTTAGGTAGCGTTCAATATAAACTTGGTCGTTGCCAAAGTTAGATTTTGCTTCTGAACGGGCAATTTTATAGGCATGTGAAATTTCATCGCTATTGTTCGCAATTTTCATGCCCTTTCCGCCGCCGCCACTTGTGGCTTTAATAATAACAGGATAACCAATTTTTTTTGCTGATTTTATCGCTTGTTCAGTGGTTTCAACACCCTCTTTCGAACCAGGTACAATGGGAACACCAAGTTTAGTCATTGTTTTTTTTGCTGTGATTTTATCGCCCATCATATTGATATGTGCAGCCGTTGGGCCAATAAAAATCATGCCGTGTTCTTCAACCATAGCGGCAAAATCTGCATTTTCAGATAAAAAACCAAAACCAGGGTGGATTGCTTCAGCGCCTGTAACCGTTGCAGCAGATATAATTGCTGACATTTTAAGGTAACTATCTTTTGCAGCGGCAGGACCAATACAAACGCTCTCATCAGCTAACTTAACATGCATAGACTGTGCGTCAGCGGTTGAGTGGATAGCAACAGTTCTAATATCTAATTCTTTGCAAGCGCGAATAATGCGTACTGCAATTTCGCCACGGTTTGCAATAAGTACTTTTTTGAATAAAACGCCCATTATTCAATAACCAATAAAACTTCATTAAACTCAACAGGGGATGTGTCCGACACTAAAATTTCAATTACACGACCAGCTTTTGGCGCTTTGATTGGGTTCATCACTTTCATGGCTTCAATAATCATGAGCGTTTGACCTTTTTCAACAACGTCTCCAATTTTTACAAATGTGACAGATTCTGGATCTGGTGACAAATAGGCGGTCCCAACCATTGGGGATTTTACAGCACCTGGATGTTGAATCGGATCAATTGTTTCAACCTCTGCAACTGGCTGTGAAGTTGCCTGTTGTATTGTTGTTGGTGTTGTTTGTACACTTTGTGTTGTTTTAATATGGCGTTTAACACGGATATGGGCATGTTCAGTTTCATACTCAATTTCTGTTAGGTCAGTTTCTTTTAAGATGCTTGCCAGTTCTTGAACGGCTTTTTTATTAATTTTAAAATCTGTACTCATATCCTGTGTCCTAATATTATGTTTTTTTGTGATAATGCTATTATAATAACATATTTTGGATAATCAAGTCGTGTTATGCCGTTTTTGTGCGTAATGCTTTGGCTGTTTTGTCCAGAACGCTATTGACGAAATTTGTTTCTTTGCCACCAGGGAAAAACTCACGTGTTATTTCAATATATTCATTCATAATAACGGTTTTAGGAATCAAGGGGCATTCCTTAAGTTCAAAAATAGCGAGACGCAAAATCATACGGATAACACTGGCTAAACGTTCTATTTTCCAGTTTTCTGCCAAATAAGGAATGATGATAGCATCTAAATCTTGTGTATTTAAGGAAGATTCAATCACAAGTTGTTTAAACAAATCTAAATCGGGCTCTACATACCCCTCGCTTGCAGTTGTTGCAAAGCCACTTGCTATCATGTCATTTACGGCTTTTATGCTTTCAGCGCCAGATTGTTCCATTTGATACAAAGCTTGGACCGCTGCAACGCGCGCTGAATGTCTTGGCGTATTAAGGTTTTTCTTTTTTGCGGTTGTCTTCGTTTGTTCTTGTGTCATCTAATGTATCTTCTTTGTATGTTATGGCAACGTAAGCCAGGTCAAAAAATGATTATGTTTGATCATACATGTTTTGAGTATAGAAAGCTATATTTAAGCTTTGTGTTTATAATTATGTCTGTTTTCTTGAGCCAGATTAATGAGGGTACTTATAAGTGCTGTAAATGTCATGCCATTATGCATTAATAATTTTGGGTACATACTAATATTTGTAAACCCCGGCATTGTATTAATTTCATTAATATAAATTGTATTGTCGTGTTCAACAAAAAAATCTATGCGTGCAAGTCCTGAACAATCTAGGGCTTTGAATGCTTTTTTTGCATTTTTTGAAAGGCGTTTTTTTGTCAAGTTATCAAGCTTTGCATCTATTACTAACTGTGCTCCATCTGCATCTATATATTTTGCATTATAGTCATAAAACGTATGATTATTTTTTGGAATAATCTCTCCAAATACGGAGGTTTCGGGATCATTATTTCCTATAATTGCACATTCAATTTCACGGCCTTGTATCGCTTTTTCAATCAATACTTTGGGGCCAAAGGTGAAGGCTTCCTTTAAATACATATCATATTCTTGTTCATTATGAATTTTATATGTGCCAATGGAGGACCCTTGATCAACGCATTTTAAAAACAAATTATGGCCAAGTTTTTTGGACGCTACGTTATATGATACAAAGTCATTTTGTTTTATCGTCATAAAAGGAACTACAGGTAATCCATGTGATGCAAGTAAACGTTTTGTAATATCTTTATCCATGCAAATGACAGAGGCAGTAACGTCATTTCCAACATAGGGAATGCCTAAAGTTTCTAAGTATCCTTGAATAGATCCATCTTCTCCACCAGTACCGTGAAGAACAGGGAAGCAAACGTCTGCATTCAATGTGTTTAGTTCAGCAAGCGGATAGAGATCATCTTCAATGCAACCAAAATTAGTATACAGTTCCTCAAGTTGGTGCGGTGTCACTGTGTAAAATTGTCGGGTGCGGGATATCCCCACAAGAATGGGGGTAAATATAGAGGTGTCTATGTGCTTATATATATTATAAGCAGAGCGAATGGATATTTCATGTTCTGACGATGGGCCACCACATAGAATTAAGATATTTTTTTTCATACGCTTAACTATGCAGCTTCCATCACATCAATCATTTCGGCCCACTCGCGTTTACTTAAGCCTGAATTTTCTTGTTCTACTTTTTCACCATTTAGGCGTCTTTTTAAAACATCAAAGGCTTTTGCTGATAAGTGAACACTATTCTTTTTATAGTCTAAGAATGCTTGATACGTGATCGGCACCCATTTTTTGACCATTTCTAAAATAACCTCAGCGTAAGCAGCAATTTCATACTGAGCGTGAGAATCTGCGCGCAGAGATAAAAAGTGAAGCAAATTATGAAGGTCTATCTTCCAGTACCATTGTGTGTAGAAATTCACAGGTAAATTCATTCTAGCCAATTCACGAGCTAAACCTTGTCGTGTGGGGTCTGCATTTTCTTCGTTTAATAAATGTTCATAGGTATTATAACATTGTGCTGCATCACGTTTTAAAAGGTCTAAAACATTGTCTGCATTAGCACCTGTAATTAAATTGCCGCGCCCTTGGTTATTAATATCTGACTGTGCTGCAAGATGTTCGTGTTTTGGAATGTAAAATTCATTATCTAAGATAGAATAACGTGCAGAATATTCGTTGACATTAGCAGTACGGTGGCGGATCCATTGGCGCGCAATAAATATAGGCAACTTGATGTGCAGTTTAATTTCACACATTTCAAAAGGAGTAGAATGACGGTGGCGCATTAAATAATTAATAAGACCCGCATCTTGTGTCTTTTGCTTGGTACCACGGCCGTAAGAAACACGTGCCGCTTGAACGATAGCACTATCATCACCTAAATAATCAACAACACGAACAAATCCATGATCTAAAACAGGATGTGCATCATACAATACGTCTTCCAATGCTACAACCGTTGGGCGTTTTGTTGTAAACGCTTGTGCTTTTGCTTGTTTGATATCGTCTAACTGTTCTTGCGTAATTGTCATGCGTGTACGAAATTTAAAAAAACTCTTTACAGAATAGCAGGCTAAATCAAATCATGGTAGATTTTTTTTAGGTGAAATAGCGATATTCAATGACATATCCATGAGTTATATGTCGTCAATATACTCTATGAACAGTATTTCCAACATATGTCGTAGTGTTGCCAATATTAATTGAGCATTTTAAAAGGCATAGCCGACCACCCCGTTGCCACAAAACATAAACTGCGCTACCATTTTATATAGGGCTTTTTTACAGCTTAAGCTATGGAGTAATTTTGGCAAATTCATCACGTGAACAACTATTATATTATTATAATCGTGAGTTAAATTATTTACGTAATGCAGGGCGCAATTTTTCGCGTCAGTATCCAAAAATTGCTAGACGCCTTGAACTTTCAGATAGTGAGTCACCAGACCCACATGTGGAAAGGTTGCTTGAATCTTTTGCGTTTTTAAGTGGGCGCATATCAAAAGAAATTGAAGATCAACACCCACAGACAGCTGCAGCCCTTCTTAATATTTTATATCCACATTTAGTAAACCCTGTACCATCAATGGGTATTGCACATTTGCAAGCAGACCCTAGTCGTGGAAATTTAACAACCGGTTTTAAAGTGCCTAAGGGGACCAGGTTAAACGCGTCTGCAATGGAAGGGATTGATTGTACATTTACAACCGTTTACCCCGTTACACTGTGGCCTATTGAGGTTGATCATGTTGGTGTAGTGGCTGCCAATAAATTATCAGCTAGCGGCCTACCAATGCAATCTGAATGGGCAATTCATATAAGGCTTAATTCTACTAGTGTTGATTTTAAAGATATGCACATGGATAGTGTGGATTTTCACTTGGCTTCTGAAAAAAAATTAGCCCTGTTTTTATACCAACTAATTTTTTCAAGAACAGAACAGCAAGCTTTTGTCAGCACGGATGGCAAAAATATCCATGCCCTGCCTAAGGGCAGCTTAAAGCCAATTGGTTTTGAAGCGGATGAGATGTCTTTACCAATGGGCGAACATTCGATTCACAGCTATCAATTATTGCAAGAATATTTTCATCTGCCTGAAAAATTTCTTTTCTTTAAAATTAAGGACCTACTTAAAGCGTCTAATCTGGTTGATTTAGCCTCTGAAACATTGGATTTGTATATTCCAATAAATGATCCAGGTGCAATTCATGAAATAGAGCTTAGAAAAGAAGATTTTTTATTGGGTGCAACGCCAATCGTTAACTTGTTCAAAAAATCAACGGATCCTTTTCGTCTGAATAAAAAACAAACAGAATATAGGTTGATTCCTGATCAGCGTTTAGATCAAACGACTGAAGTATATTCGATTTTAAATATTTCTGGCTCTGTTGAAGGGGAGGCGGATCCTATAGAAATGTCGCCATATTATAGCTTTAGTCATCATACGATGTTAAACCCTGATACAGTATACTGGATTCATAAACGTACATCTGCACGTGTCAGGGACTTGCCAGGAAGTGACGTATACTTATCTTTTGTCGATATTAATTTTTCAGCGCAAACACCTGCGCAACAAATTATTTATGCAGACACGCTCTGTACAAACCGTTACCTTGCGGAGCAACTTCCTTATAATGCTTCCCTAACAGCCGAAGATGCCTTACCTGTGTCACAAATTGTTTGTTTAAATAAACCAGTTTCACAAATTGATTCACCAGAAAATGGGGAAACTTTATGGAAGTTGATTTCACAACTTTCTGTTAACCATATTGGGTTAACTTCGGGTCCAGCATCTGTTTCTGGACTTGCCGAAATGCTTCGTCTTTATTTGCG
>CAZTIE010000031.1:0-13100 GCA_964613645.1 uncultured Verrucomicrobiales bacterium | reverse complement strand
GTCTTTATTTGCGGGGGTCAAAACAGTCACATTTTGAAATTGAAACTATTACAGATCTTGTTGTGAAACCTGTTGTACGTCGCGTTAATACTGAAGCTTGGCGTGGTTTTGTTCGTGGTCAAGAAGTAACATTGATTATGAATGATGCTATCAATGCTGGTGGGTCAACTTTTTTACTTTCTAGTATTTTACGCCACTATTTTGGCTTACACGTGGGGATTAATTCCTTCGTAGAAGTTGTATTAAAAAATGATCACCGTCAAAAGGATATAATGCGATGGAAGCCGTTGCCAGGAACACAAATCTCACTATAAAAGAAACGTTAAAATCAGATACATTTCAATTTGATTTTCACCAAGCTGTTGAATTGCTAGAACAAATGACGCCTAATGCTGTTGCATTGGGGGAGGGGGTTGCACCCTCTAAAGAAGCTGTATGCATAAAGTCACGTGTATCCTTGTCGCCATCAAGTTCAGAAATTCATAGCTTTTCACTGCCAGCTGCCAATCAAGTGCAGCCAGTTCTTTGGATTAATTTCATGGGTATAGCCGGTGTTCAAGGCCCCTTGCCAACGCCGTATACAGAATTATTGCTGGAGCGTAGCAGTCAGCACGACAACGGATTTCGTGACTTTTTAGATATTTTTAATCATCGTTACGCATCTATTTGGCATCGTTTAAAAAAACGGACATTTATTTCATATTCCCAAAAAGACCCAACCAAAACACATATTGGAAAATGTTTGTTAAGTATTTGCGGGCTTGGTAACGAATCATTTCGTAATAAGGTGCATGTTAGTGACCGTACAATTTTAAGTTACCATGATGTTTTATGGCGGCGCCCAAGATCAGCACATGGTTTAGTTAAAGTGCTATCAACGCATTTTAATATGCCGGTTGAAGTGCATCAATATCAAGGCGCTTGGGAGCGCGCACCAGAATCTGAAGTTACTAAATTAGGACAAAATACCGGGCGCATGAATGCCCTTGGCACAGAAGCCATACTTGGTGATAAGGTATGGAACCAATCTGCAGGTATACGAATTGACATGGGACCAATGAGCTGGAATCAAATTAACCAGTTTATGCCAACAAAGATTAAAAATAGTGACGATGATACTGTAACCGGGCAACATTATGAAGCACTACGTGACTTGACACTTTTTTATGCTGGAATTGATCATAATATTAAATTCAGGTTTAAGGTGCAAAGTTATAATATTAAGCCACTTCGCCTTACTAGGAAATTTTCTTTAGGGCATAATTCATGGTTAACTGTCGGAAAGCAATTAGAAAAACCATGCTTTGTTGATGTTGTATGTAGGGAAGTTGCTGCATAAGAAGTGATTTTAATTAAAATATTGGATGAATTGCCTGAGTACGTTACTATTATATAAAATCAAAAGGAGAATTTTTTATGCATCTGCGTAAACTCGTGAATATGAAATATAGCCATTTATTAGTCCCGCTTATAACTATAGGAACCGTCTGTGCTCAAGATGAGGTAGAAATACCTGACCCGCATTTACCTACACGGCCACCAAGTAAAAATGACGTGGATATTATGGTTGAAGATGATGATGGAGAAAGCTGCACATCTGGGGAATATCCAGGCATGTCTTCTGGAGCAACAACCCAGGGTGCGTTTTCTCCTGCCCCGGAGCCGGACTGCGTTAGTGGTGTATTTAGTCACATTCCGGTGCCACAAATATCTTTGGGTAAGGCCGTTCAGGCTGTTGTGCAAAAACCAGTTCAAGTGTTTGTATATAATGATAAAGGTGTTATGGCAAATGTTGTTGATTTATGGACCACAGCATTGAGGGAGGTGTTAGTAGCTCCTGTTATCGTGCAACCTGTAACAGCAAAAGAAATACAATCTGGAAAACTAGAGGAGGAACGGTGTACTTTATTTATTATACCTGGCGGGATAGCAACCCAATATGATCTTGAGTTGAAAGCAGAAGGGAAACAAGAAATTAAAAATTTTGCAAATCGTGGCGGTAAATGCCTTGGTGTTGGTGCCGGCGCCTATTTTTTGTCATCTAGATCAAGTTTTGCCATGCCTGGAAGTGGCTTTATTGAGAGAGAAGGTGTAGGCTTAGCTCAAGTAACTGCATCTGGACCATTTTCGCCTTTTTTGTCATCTAGCTCACAGTTTTCCATGCCAGGAAATGGCTTTATTACAAGAGAAGGCGTAGGCCTAGCTCAAGTAACTGCATCTGGACCATTTTCGCCAGTTGATAAAACTAGATTTGATCAGGGAGGGACTGCTTTTCCTATAACGTATGTTCAAGATCAACATAAGCTACAATTCTTTGCATTTTGTAATGGTGGTTGTGTTTTTGAGGGGCATTCAAGTGAGGATGTAATTGCTACCTCTGTTTCTGGCCAGGCGATTATTGTGAAAGCTGGTGATAATACAGTTCTTTCTGGCGTTCATCCGGAATTTTCACCAAAATGGATACCTGAGTCATCTCCGTTTCATCAAGAAACTTTGACTCAGACTAGTCGCTATCTTTTAAGGATCATGCTAAGCAGCCTTTCTTTAATTTAGATGCAGCCAAAATAGAAACTTGCTATGAGGTGAGGAAAACAGGTACGATTTTTTTATTATGTTGATTTATTTTTGTTATGACACTGCCTGTTTTTACTATTCATGATGGCCTGCTAAGTTTTAGTGCCAAACCCTTATTTGAAGGGTTGGATATTAATATACTAGAGGATGATCATGTCTGTTTAATAGGGCGAAACGGGCAGGGGAAATCGACACTTTTAAAGGTTCTAGCCGGTATTTATGAACTTGATGGCGGTGAATTTTATCAAAAACCCAATACAACCGTTCATTATTTGCCACAAGATCTAGATTTACCTGAGGGTAAAACAATACGTGAAATAGTGATGGAAACAGCGGGTGAAGAATACGCCGCTGATATGTTGCTTGAAGCTTTAAAAATTGATGCTAGTCGCGATATAGAAACGTTATCAGGTGGGCAAAAGCGCCGCGTATTGCTAGCGCGTGCCTTAGCTGGAAATCCTGATGTACTTTTGCTAGACGAGCCTACAAATCACTTAGATATCGAAGCTATTCAATGGCTTGAGGATTATTTGAACAGCTATCAAGGTGCCTTAATTATGATCAGTCATGATCGCTATTTTTTAAGACGCACAACGCGCAGTATGCTGTGGCTTGATCGTGGTGATTTAAGGCGCACAAATAGATCATTTAAACATTTTGAACAGTGGCAAGACGAGATTGAGCAAAATCAAAAGTCAGAAATGACAAAAGTACGCGCTAAATTAAAAATGGAAGAACACTGGAAACAACGTGGCGTTACGGGACGCAGAAAGCGAAATCAAGGTCGTTTAGAGCGCTTGATGGAAATGCGTCAACGGAGAAAAAACCTTTTGTCAGACCAGCCTAAAAGTATGACAATGGCCAGTACTGAAAAAGCGTATGGCAGCCAATTGGTGTCCGAGGCTTTTGCTATTCAAAAAGAATACAAAGACACTCTATCTTTGGGGCCGTTTTCGACACGTATTTTTAAAAAAGATCGTATTGGTATCATTGGGCCAAACGGGGCAGGGAAGTCAACGCTTCTTAAAATGATGATCGGTGAGCTGAAGCCAGACATAGGACGCGTGCGCCTAGGTAAATCCATTGATATTGCTTATTTCGAACAGGAGCGTGAAACGATGGATCCTAATGATTCACCGTGGCAGTATTTGTGCCCAGCAGGTGGAGATTCTGTAGAGGTTCAAGGACGTGCTATGCATGTCGTTGGTTACCTGAAGCAATTTATGTTTGATGATAAACAAGCACGCGGTAAAATTAGCATTTTATCAGGTGGTGAAAAAAACCGCCTGCAACTAGCAAAAATCTTAGCTCAAAAATCTAATGTACTTATATTAGACGAGCCTACAAACGATCTGGACGCTGATACATTAGATCTTCTGATTAGCATGTTAAGCAGCTATGAGGGCACCTTAATTTTGATCAGTCATGATCGTGATTTTATGGATCAGCTTGTAACGGCTGTCTTTGCCATTCATCCAGATGGATCTATTAAAGAGTGTGTTGGCGGTTATAGCGATTATGAAGCTAAATTTGGTGCAGGAATGCTAATTGGAAAAGCGTCAAAAATAGAGCCTGAGAAAGTTCCAGAAAAAACAGTTATTAAACCACTTCCAAAACGTAATAAGCTAACATACAAAGATCAACGCGATTATGATAACTTTCCGGAGGACTTAAAACGCTTAGAGGCTGATATACAAAAAGCCGAAGATCAGCTTCATGATCCAAAGCTTTATCTGAATGATCCTGATCTGTTTGATACGTTAACTGTAAGCCTAGAAGAGATGAAAAATAAACAAGAATCTATGGAACTTAGATGGCTAAAGCTAGATGAGTTGAATTCAAGTATATCTTGATTAAGCTTATGATCATGTTTCCATAATATATATTATTCACCAGAACTTATCTTCTATAATTTTGATCAAAAATACCATCTTACACTTAAAATGGCATTATTTTTTCAACTGCTTGAACGCCCCAAGGTTTATTGGCAACATCCGTAATATCACCTCGGCCAGCATAAACAATACGAAGCTCTGCAATTTTATCGCTTGAAATTGAATTATTAGACTGAATATCTGAACGACGAACAATACCACGTAATTCAACCTCTCGAACCTCATTCATAAGTTTAAATTCGGTATGCCCCTGTATCACTAAATTACCATTTGGCATGATTTGTATAATGGTGGCAGAAATTTTAAATTTCATTTTGTCTTCAAGATTATATTTTCCGCTACCTGAATGAGAAGGTTTTGAGGTTGAATCTAACCATTTTGTGGGTAAATTATCCGCAAATTTATGCGGTAAAATACGTTTTACCTGGTTCTGAAGCCCTAAAAAATTTGTCAAACTTGCGTCTGTCTTCGTTTCTTTAGACATTGAAGGTGTGAAACTAGTTGATTCTTTGTTATCAATCAGCACTGAAACAGTGACAATATCCCCAATCCTCCCTGCGCGCTGGTCTTTAAAAAAGGCCTTTGATCCAATTTGCCATAATGAATTTATATGGTGTTCTGGCTGTGATGGTGCGGGCATTGGCATGCTAATGGGAGCATAACCATGTGCCATAGTTGGATTTTGAATTTGACTAATTTTTGGCCCATCGCCAATTTCGGACAATTTCTCCACTAAACACCCACTTAATAAACTACATGTGCTTACAGATAAAATAAGAGTTTTCATTTGATTATTTCTCATGTGATATTTACACCCTAATCTCTGCATTTTCTGATGATAATACGACAGCATACACTGTCTTTTTATCTTTCTTACTGCCATTTTGCATCATTTCTATAGGAATTGTTGCATCACGTGCTGCATCTTTTAGAGCAATCCCTTTATTGCTAACTGTTAAAGAACCCTTTTTTAACGTAACCCGCATAACAGTACCCCGTTTAACGATCATAGGTGCCTGAATATCACTTTTTGTTATAGGTATCCCAGGTTTTAGAACACTATGGCGACCAATCATACCTATAAGTTGATCAGTATTTGTTAGGTGGAACGCATTTATTTTATGTGATTCAATTTTTTGAAGGACAATATCATCTGATTGAATTTCTTCACCCGGGCGAAGCATTCTGTTTAAAACAGGCACGTCAACATACCATTCAATTTTTCCAAACAATCTTTTTGTTGCTTTAAAACCCTCAACTTGCGCAGAAAAACGTGTTTGATTATGCGTAACTTTCAAATCTTTCAATTTTAAACCTTGAACTTTATCTAATTCCCAAGATGATGTCCAGTTATCTAGTTTTATGCCAAAATCTGTAACATTAACTTTTTGTGAGATCTCAGCATTTAAAAGGGACAGAACTTCAGAGAGCACACTTTCCTGAACGGCGCCCTGCTCTTCTTCAAAATCTGCAAATGCAGGTTGTGCTAAAAAAAATAAGCATGACACTACATATTTAAATAATTGCATTGCTGGCCTCCCACATTTTTTCGCCTGTTTTAAGTACTTTGGTTATTGCATTGTAATCTTTTTCAATTTGCACAAGTTCAACCATTTCATCAACGGCTTGTATATTAGACCCTTCATGTGATTTTTGAATTAAACCACCATGTTTTCCGCTTCCAGGATTGGCTAAAACGGCCTCTCCTGATGCGTTTGAATTCTGATACATCCCGCTTCCGTTATATTTCAGTCCCGATGGATTTAGGAAGGTGGCAAGTTGTAGTTGCCCAATTGATGACTGCGTGCCACCTGTTGTTGTGACTGATACTTCACCAGCGGCACTTATATCTATATCAATAGTATCTGCCGGAAACGTAATACCAGGCTGCACGATGTAACCTGTGCCAGGCATCACAAGCTCTCCATTATTATTTACTTGTAAATTCCCAACACGCGTATAGGCGGTGTCTCCACTAGGAAGAGTTATGGGTAAAAAACCATCGCCATCTATAAAAACATCAAGGGCGCGCCCTGTATCAATACGTGTACCTTGAGAAAATGATTGGTAGTTTCCAATTATTTGTACACCAGTACCAAGTTGATAACCAGTTGGATTAATGGTGCCAGATTCTGATGTGCTAGAACCAGGTGTTATTAAGTTTCTGTAGGATCGATCAGTTACTAGTAAATGTGATTTTTTACCGGCAATCGAATTTAAGTTAGCTAAGTTAGATGCAGATGTATGCAAACGGCCTTCTGCTGCTTTTAAGCCTGATACAGCAACCTGTAGTGCGCTATTTAACATGAATTAATTCCCTTTAATTAAACTGAAGTGCCTTTATCGGCGCTGATTGTTCTTTTGATGCTTTTGTCATATTCGTCTAATGATTTTTGTAAATTCATAAATCGCTGTTCAAGTTCCATCATGTTGACAAGCTCTTGCATAGACGACACATTAGAGAGTTCTAAAACACCTTGCGATACAGTTGCCTCTGACGGTATTTCTTCCTGATCTGTATCAAAAAAGCTACTACCGTATGCTTTAAGAAGTTTGTCATTTTTAAAATTGACAATCCCCAGCTTATCGATTTTTTCGCCATTGGCACTGATCACACCTTTATAATCAATTGAAATTACTCCAGCATTTTCTGGAAAAACAATCGGTGCATTTTTATCAGATAGAATTAAGTTGCCAACACCATCAATAAGTTCATTTTTAGCATTTGTTGAAAATTCACCATTGCGTGAATATTTTGTACCACCTTGCGTTTGAACCTTGAAAAACCCCTGCCCCATTAAAGCGACATGTGTTTGTATGCCCGTGCTTTTAGTGCCACCTTGTGAAAAGTCATACATTGTACCAGAAACTTGTGGGTAGGATACTTTTGTGCCATCAGGGCTTATATACTCTGTTTCTTTTGTTCTAAGATATGCACTTTTAAAACCCGTTGTTCCAGTATTTGAAAGCGCATTAGCAATCACATTTAGTTTTTGTGTTAAAACATCTTGTGCTGCAACAATTACGCTGCTTAGGCGCTTTATAGAAAACGGAGCATTGTGAACAACTTCTGGCATTCATAAACCATTTATTTAATCTTCTTACACTACCCCATGCATAAAGCGTGCCAAGATGACGAAGAAAACATAATATGTCATGATATATTGTATGTGTGGGTTCTTGGTGTTGTGACTATATGAGATTTCTGATTGGTGTATTTCTTTTGTTTTATGCCACATACCTTCTTTGTCAAGACATAGGTGAAACCCATCCAATTTTAAGACAAACCATACACTTTCGTTCCGCAAAAACAATTAAAATATATTTAGACATGCAAGAAAACTTTGAGAGATTTTATGTGCAATCAGGTGCAATCACTGAAAACGGCGACATAGTGAAAGAAGGTTGGCTTGCAAAAATAGCAAATTCTAAAATGACAATATTAGAAGCTATTACAATAGCGCAAATATCCATGCTAGATCATGGGGGAGCTAGGAAAAACTGTATGATAGCATTTGATAATCATCAAAGAGTAATTCAAGCTCTATTTAAAGATTTCCCGGGTGTATATAGTTTTTTATATAATGACCCTCATCATAAATCAAAGATATAATTTTTGCTTATAAACGGGTGTTCATGGATTGTATTTACCCACAACAATAAAAAATACTTCAGCAGATACTGGTATTTAGACGAAAACTTTGTTATTCTTAGATTTGTTATTGAACACATGTACGAAAGTTATACAAAAAATATTTTATGGGAACCCTACACGTTATGACTCAAGGAAAAACAGCACAGCATAAACCAGTTACAGTGAGTTTCATGCCGCCTAAAACAATTGTTCTGGTCGGATTAATGGGGTGCGGTAAAACAAGTATTGGAAAACGCTTAGCAAAACGTTTAGAACTTGATTTTCATGATTCTGACATTGCTGTTGAAGCAGCAGCTGGTTGCCCCTTAAATGATATTGCTAAATTTTTTGGTGATGATGCTTTTAAAAGCGGTGAATGTCGCGTTATTTCACGCTTGCTTACAGAACCTCATCATGTGTTAGCTACAGGCGGTACATCGTTTGTGCATAAGCCAACACGTGAGGTGATTAAAGAAGGTGCATTATCTGTGTGGTTGAAAGCTGATTTTGAGACATTATATGCACGTGTTAAGCGCCGTGCTGATCGTTCTCAGTTACCTAAAGACCAAGAACGTGAAACATTAGAAAAAATGGTAGAAGAACACTACCCATTATATGCAGAAGCTAATATTCATGTGGATACATTTGATGAACCAACAAACTGTACAGTAGACCGGGTTTTAACGCAAATTAGTGATTATGTTCAACAGCATTTTCCAGAGCAATACGTATTAAAATCAGTTTAATTTTTTTTGTTGCACATATCTGGAGAGGCTTATTCCACCTAATAAAAAGAGGAGGATTTCAGATGTTAATAAATAATTTAATTGCCAAAACTTTTTTTATTTTATTATGTGTAATTTCATGTTCTTTTTCAAAAAGTGCTGAACAATCTATTCCTTTATTACCGACAGAAAAAATTGAATTCCCCTTAAAAAACGAATGGTTAGAAAAACGGTATACAAAGCGCGATGAGAACAGTAAAGTAAAACTATTTTTTATTGTTCATAACCTTGGCCTTAATTATGCGACAACAACAAAAATACTGAAAATTTTACCGAAAAATATTTCAATTTCTCTGACTCCCTACGTTAAACAAAGAAAAAATACATTAAAAATAATAAAACAAAAAGGGTATGATGTCCTTTGGATTCAGCCCATGGAATTATATCGTCAGCCCAATACTGTATCTGACCCATATAGGTTATCTAGGTATAAAGATCATAAGTATAATCTAGAAAGTGTCATAAATACTTTATCAGATATGCCGGGTTCTACAGTTGGTGTTATTGCCGATGAAACATCTCCAGTACTGCGTGATGAAGAAGCTCTATCAACACTTTTGTTAGAATTAAAAAAACGTAATTTACCCCTGCTCTCTCCAGAGATGTCTGTTAATAGTGAGTTTATGGATTTGTGTCACACACACGGTGTAAAGTGTGAGGAGGCTGATTATGCTATATCGCGAAACCATACACCATCAGATGTTATATCTTTATTAAATCGTGTAAAAGAGCTTGGTGAACAAACCGGATATGCTATATGTGTAATTGATGCACATATGCCTTATGTCGTTATGCTATTAGATTGGTATAGTCGATTAGATAAAAAGAAATTTGAATTACATTCATATAGTATGAAGTAAATAGATTTTATGTAGCTCTACTGTGCTTTGGTATTTAAATCTTTGGGTACAGTAATTTTTTCAGGTATTCTTAAGTCTATATACCCTTGGCTGTTTGCAGTTATCTTGTTTTGGTTGATAAGCGCCTCAAGTTGCGCAAATGATACGTCAAGTGCTGCAACTGCTCCTATATCTTCTGGCAGTTTAACGACAAGCGAGTGAAATAAGATTAAATCCCATCGCCTATTGCGAATACGTATCATTGATTTGATTTTCTTTTTCAACTCTGGAAATTTTTTTAATACATCCAAAGTTTTATCAATATGTTGTGCTGCTCCATCTCCACTGACAAGGGGCAAATTCGCATATTGTTCTATTTGATTGCTTTTAATGACAACGCCATCTGCGTCTACTAAATAATATGTCTTGTGTTGTTTCCACAAAGCTATTGGTGTACGCTCTTCAAGGGTTATTGTTAATGTATCTGGAAATGTACGTGTGATCATAGCGCTTTTAACCCAGTCAATTTGCTCTATGCGGTCTTTAGCAAGGATCATATCTTGATTGAAAATATGATCACCTTTTTGAAATATCATAGCTCTTTGTAAAACCGCAAGGGGTGTTTTAGTGCGTCCAATAATATCAATTATTTTTATTTGAAACCCAATTTTTTTTGTCGTTTTGGATATTGACTTAATTATTTTCAGGTAAGTTTCAGAGACTATTCCTGATAAGTATATGCCCGACAAAATGATAATAATACAAATGGCGCCTGCCAAAACTGGCTTTGAAAAAACAACCTGCAGTTTTCTGTCGCGGGAACGCTTTTTTAGTAAACTATTGGATCTTTTACGTACTGTCATAGGTGTATCTTGAAAACCTCTCTACTTTAAGCTGTTTTACTTTTTAAGTCTTTTCTTGTAAAGCTGTACCGTGCTTCACAGAATTCACAATCACCGTATATGACGCCATCCACAAATAAACCACTTAACTCTTCTTCTTTAAAGGATTGTATGATGTGTTTGATTTTAGCTTCGCTGCACTCACATGAAAATTTAAAATATTTTTTTTCATACAAGGTCAAGTCAGCCTCATGGAACAATCTAAATAATAATTTTCCATCTGACATGGTATCATCAAGTGCTTCTAAAGATTTTAATGTTCCCATATATGCAAGAACGGCAGCCCATTGGTCAATGCGTTGCTCACGCTCGGCAGAGAGAATGTTTGATTTTAAGGGAAGCTGCTGCACCATTAATGCGCAGGCCACACGTTTTTCAGCTACCAGTTCTGGATTTAGAAAAACACGTAAAGTTGTTGGAATTTGATCAGATTGATGAACGTAATGTAAGAAGCTGTCTGTTAATGTGTCTTTATTCAATTCAACAATTGCCTGATAAGGTTTGTCTTCTTTTTCAAAGTCTACTGTAAATAATATGCGCCCTACCCCAAATAAATCTTTTACGCTTGGGGTTTCAAATTTTTCCAGGGCTTCTTTATTAAATTTTGCACATGTGCGCATCCCAGAATCTGATGACAATATAACCAGTAGCTGTGATACGATCGCATCTTTTTCTCCAGATAGTTGTATGGAAACTTTTGCCGCTGCTTTAGAATCTCCCGTCATAACAGTTAGTATGCTTAAAGCTTCTAGCAGAAGGCGGTTAATTACATCAGGGTATTTATGACAGTATACGGATTTTAAGGCTTCGTCTTGTAAGAAGACCAGTCGGCCTTTCATGTTTGTTTCAAATAAAGAAAAAGGAAGAATGCTATCGTTCATTAGTATAAAGTAAAAATATATATTAGTTCATTATTACGATACAAAGCGTAATATTACAAGCTTGACATGCGAATAATTTCATTCCAATGCTGTTCTGATATGGGCATGACTGAAAGACGTGACTGTTTTATGAGTGCAATACCTTGCAGCGCGTCAGTCTTTTTTATTGCTTTCAGGGTAATCGCTTTTTTTAAAGCTTTTACCGTTTTAACATCAACTGCAACAAACCGGGCTTTAGGGTCTGTGGGGTCAGTGTATGATTCTTTTGCAACTTCTACAATGCCTACTATTTCTTTACCAACATTAGAATGATAAAAAAAACATTGATCCCCAAGCTTCATAGCTTTTAAATTATTGGCAGCTTGGTAGTTGCGAACGCCGTCCCAGACTTCAGTACCCTTTTTAACTTGTTGAACCCAAGACCATGTTGCCGGTTCAGATTTAATAAGCCAAAATGCCATAATTTTTTATTTCTTTTTTGAAAAATCAAGACTAACAACATTGGATTCTTGTGTGGCGTTAGATGTCATTTCTTCAGTCGGTGAACTTAAAGTTGGTAACTTTTTTTCTGTCGCTTCTGGATAAATTGGTGCAAATTGTAAGCCAAATGTTACAGAAGGGTCTACAAAGCTTATAAGTGCATCAAATGGAATGTAAATACGTTCATCCGATTCATCAAAACACAGACTTACACCAAAACCATGATCATCAACAGCGAGATCCCAATATTCGTGTTGCAATACAATCGTCATATCGTCTGGGTATTCTTCACGTAAACTATCAGGAATTTGAACGCCTGGATGCGTTGTTGAAAAAGCAATATAGAAGTGATGATCACCTGGCAAGTCTCGATCAATAGCTTTTTTCAAAATATCTCTCACAACGGTTCTTAAAGATTTTTGAACCATTGCTTCGTAATCAAATTCATCCTGACCTATTTTTTTTACCATTTTGATTTCCCTTAATTCAAAACTTAATAATTAGTGGGGGCATTCTGTTGCCCGGCTGCCCCCAAACCGCGGACCGCTAAAGCGCTTTATAGGTAGAACCTAAATTAAGCAGCAATTGCGAAAGCTCTACGAACGCGACGATTGCTATTAGCAACGCGACGTGTTGTATTGCGTCCAGAAGTGCGATTATTGTTTGCACCTATTAATTTGAGTTCCGCTAACGGTGGTACTCATGGCCGGGCAAAGCATCCCTTTTTACTACGTACGTCGATCCTATTTCGTCCCCATAAAATTTATGGTGGAGACGCCGGGTACCGCCCCCGGGTCCGCTCCGCTTATTCTAAGAATGGTTTATCACCATAGATGACTAGCATCACTATATAATATAGTACTTAACGTCTTGAAATGCAAAAGATATTGCTTCTTTTTCAATAAAACCAAATTTTCTTGCTTTATATCTCCGGTTTCTTTAAAATGAAATGGTTCCAGCTATCAAATTCGTTGATAGCTGAGAATTTAATAATCCTTAAGGGAGAGTAGTAATGGCTAAAACTTTTAAAGTTGAAGCACGTGAAAAAACAGGAACAGGCCCTGCACGTGCTGTTAGAAGAGCTGACATGGTACCAGGGATTTTGTATGG
>CAZTIE010000030.1:0-13283 GCA_964613645.1 uncultured Verrucomicrobiales bacterium | reverse complement strand
AGTTTTTATATTCTAGGGCTGTCATCAGGGGAAACCGAACTATATTTAACGATGCATGGTGGTGCTGATAATAAAAGATTAACGGTCCGGGTTATTTCACCTATTCAACGGATTCGTGATGAGATAGCAAGGTCGATGCCTGGTGCAGCCATTAAGATTACCCCCCTTGAAAAAGGTATTATACTAGAGGGTTCAATTTATTCTGCAAAAGATGCGCAAAAGATTGAGGAGGTTGCACGATTTTACTTAGCACCAGATGATGTGCTTATTAATAACATAACGGTTTCACAAAGCATTCAAGTTGGCTTACAGGTAAAAATTGCAGAGGTTACACGCGGATCTTTAGAAAAACTAAATATAGATTGGTCTGGCACAATAAAGGGATCTATTGCAAAAAAATCCATTAATTTGAACATGAACACAACATCTAGTGCCACAAATAGCCTAGGTTATGCGAATGGACCCTTTAATATTCTTGCAGCACTTGACATGTTGGCTGAGGAAAAGAAAGCATCCATACTGGCTGAACCAACACTAATTACTTTATCTGGTAAAACGGCCAACTTTTTAGCTGGTGGAGAAATCCCTTATCAAAGCAGTTCAGGTAGTTCCACATCACAAACAAGCCAAAGTATAGAGTTTAAGCCTTACGGCATTAAACTATCTTTTACACCAACGGTTATTGGCGACAATATTCACTTAACCCTAAATACAGAAGTCAGCAATCCAGACGATAGCTTGTCTGTTGAAAATAATGGTACAAAAGTGCCTGCACTTAGTAAAAAACAGGCAGAAACACATATTGTTTTAAAAGATGGTCAAACGCTTATGATTGCAGGAATGCTTTATTCTCAGCATTCTTCAATTAACCAAAAATTCCCAGGTTTTGGCGATATTCCACTTTTAGGTTTTTTGTTTTCATCTAATAGTTTCGAATATCAAGAACGGGAACTTGTGATCGTTGTGACACCTCACATTGTATCTGCTTCAGAAGATTTTCAACCCCGTAAATTACCGACAGACTATGTTCGATATGTACCGGTTTACGGTACTCTATTTTCACAAAAAATTGAATCGCCCGCAAAATTTGAACCAGGATTTCTTTACTAATGAAAAAATATTTATTGTGCACCCTTTTATTTCTAACAAATTGTGATCACACAACAATAGGTGTGGAAAAGCCCAATCCATATTCATTAAATAAATATGAAGTCTCTATCACCTTAAATTATATCAATCATAAAGTAGAGCCTGAAAATTTAAGTAGATTTGTTCAAGAAATTAAGAAGAAAAGATATTTTGGTAGATGTACAAAGTATGTTTTCTTACCGGATTGGGAGGCCCCTATTTGGAAGAGTCGATTTGAATATATAGAAACTCATCTTCAAAAGTTAGGCTTACATTTTGTTAAAATTAGAACAACACAAGGAAATTCAAAAGGCAATAACCAGCAACATGCAAAGGTGCTGATTAAGTCATTTGAGGTTGAAATGGCCATGCAGGAAGATGGGTTTGGTTATGCATATCATGTAAATATTTTGCAAAATCTTAATGATGTTTCAAGTTTGTTTAACGAAACCAAAGACCCAGTCCAAGTTGAGGCAAAATTTTCAACTGCTGCAATTAATAAGTTATATGAAGAGAGTAATGTAAAAGAATCGACACAAAACAATCAAGAGGCAGGCAATAAGGAAGATATTGTCGGTAATATAACTGAAGGCTTACTTTCTAGCATCAAAGGAGGTTAAGATGCCAGAAAAAATCGTTTTGATTGGTGAAATATATGACGATATACTAAATTATTTAGATTCAGACGTTGTCAAAAACACCACACCCGAGAGCAGAAAAAAAGAACTCATGAATTTTACACAACTACACTGTGCGAAAAGAAAGTTAGCAATCAGCAAAGACGACATTTTGCATATAGCAAACGAATTGTATAATGATTTTTGGGGTTATGGGCCGCTGGAGCACCTTTTGCATGATGATACCATCACTGAAATTATGGTTAATGGGCCTGATGAAGTGTTCATTGAAAGAAAGGGACGATTAGAACAGTCACATATAAAATTTAGAAGTATGAAGCATGTCTATAATATCGTGCAACGTATGGCAACTAAAAATAATCACAAAGTAGATAATATTACGCCTATTTTAAATACACGATTACTAGATGGTAGCCGTGTTAATGCCGTATTAAACCCAATTTCCGTCAATTCTACGTGCTTAAATATTAGAAAATTTTCAAATACACCCTTAACAATCGATAACTTATTAGAATGGGAAACCTTAACACCACAGATTGTTAAATTTTTAGATATATGTGTAAAATCTGGCGTGAACATACTGGTTGCAGGTGGTACTGGTTCGGGAAAAACAACCCTTTTAAATGTTTTGTCTAGGATGATTGATGTCAATGAACGCGTTATCACGATTGAGGATGCGGCGGAACTTCAGCTAAGTGTTAATAATCTTGTGCGGTTAGAATCACGAGATGAAAATATAGAGGGTAAAGGGTCTGTATCAATTGGTAATCTTGTAAAAAATTGTCTCAGAATGCGCCCAGATCGCGTAATTGTTGGTGAGGTTAGAGGAGAAGAAGCTTTTGAAATGCTTAAAGTTTTAAATACTGGTCACGAGGGATCTATGTCAACGATCCACAGTAATGATGCGCTTTCATCGCTTCTTAGAATTGAAAATATGGTGTCAACAAACAACCCTAATATGAGCTCTCAAGTAATACGCTCACAAATTGGAAATGCCATAGATATTGTTGTATATGTCAAACGTTTTTCAAATGGTACAAGAAAAATTACTGAAATTATGGATGTACAGTATGATAGCACACAAGAACCGATAACAAATTTTTTCTTTAGGTATCATGTAACTAAAAGAGAGGGAGATAGATATACAGGCAAATATGAAAAGAAAAAACTAGAGCCTACTTTTATAAAGAAACTTTATCATTCCGGTATGTATGAAGATTTTAAAACATGTTTGGATGAAGAATGAATCTGTTTTTGTTTTTAAATTATATTAGTGCTTTTTTACTCTTTGTTACTGCTGTATTTTTTAGAGGCAAGATTATCAAATTTTTTAGAAAGTACCCTGTTTTTTTTAGTCATAAAAAACACGAAACACATCTTATTTCTGAGTATAAAACATTACTGATATTTTTTAGAAAATATTTACCAAAACATTTATGGCCGTTGATGTATTTTTCAAGATTATGTGATGACCCGCAACCATATGTTGCAAAATTTACATATATATACTTGCTTGCTTTTTTTACGCTCTATTTTTTAAATTCTTTTTTGGTCGCTTTTATATTAGCAACGATCATAGCACTTCTCAGTATAGTGTTTATTTTTATTTCCACAAGTATGCAACAGAAAAATTTATTTGAAGCAGAACTACCTTTTGTAATCAAATTATTAAAAGATTCCATTTCTAGCGGACTATCACTTTTTCAAGCATTGCATATCATTATGAAAGATATAAAGGGACCCGTTAGAAAAATATTTTCCAGTATTTTATATAAAAAAAAATTAGGGATGAGCTATCATTCCATTCTGACATTTGAACTAGAAAATACTCAAAATCTAGAATTTTCTCTTTTTTGTAGTGCTATAAGCATTAATGAAGAAACTGGCGGAAAACTGAATAAAGTTATGGGACGGCTAGAGTACATTTTAACCAGCAGAAAAAAATTAAGGCAAGAAATGGCAATTGCTATTGCAGAAAGTAAGGCTAATGGATATATGGTTATGTCTATCTATATTGGACTTTCCGTTTTTCTAGCGTCTACACAAAAAAACTTTATATCATTTTTTATGTATGATGATATAGGGAAAAAACTCGGATTAACTGTTTTAGGCTTGTTTATATTCAGTCTTAGTATTATTAACCTAACTGCTTATTACATAAAGCATAGATCATGAAAATGCTCATTCTTTATTGTTTATTAATGAACTTCTTGTTTTTTATTTTCTTTTTTCACCATGATAAAGTATGGGCATTTTTAGATAGTATAAAAGAAGAAGTCAAGAGTGCCTTTGCTGCTATTGTGAATAAAAAGCAGAAGTTCCAATTATTTTCTCTCACTCCTTATGATGAAGACAACAAGTACAATTTTGAATTTTTGAAAATGTTTTATATTTCTAAAACTGATATTGAGCAGCTAACACGTCATGCTAATTTGGAAATGCCGTATAGAACTTATCTTACTTTATGTATTATATCATCCTTGATGTGCGGATTTGGATGTTTGGTTACTATTATCTCGATAAACAAAGTTAATTTTTTAGGGTCTGGTTTGACTATTTTTTCTATCCCTTTTGGTTTTTACTTGCCGAATTTATTATTAAGCAATAGAGCGCACAGTCGCATAAATAAAATCGATAAAGATATTCCAAATTTTATTGACCTGATGCTTATATGCCTTGATTCAGGTCTTACTGTTGAACAATCGCTTAAAATAGTAGCAGGTGAATTCAAGGAAATCAACCCTGCCCTTGCAAAAGAATTTGATAGAACATACTTTGAACTCACTCTTTTTCTAGATCAAAAAATTGCCTTCACGAATTTAATGAATCGCGTTCCTAGCCAAAGATTAAAATCATTTATTTCCATCGTAATGTATAACAAGGATCAAGGTGGGTCTATTTACGAGAGTCTTCATCAAATATCTTTGTCGTTATATAAAGATAAAATTGATAAACTAACAGAACAAGGGCAAAAAATACCTGGTCGCTTAACGGCAATTTTAACAATTTGCGGTATCCCAATTATCTTTATTATTGTTATAGGGCCATATTTACCAAAAATATTAACGATTTTTGAAACAGGGAAAATATCATGAAAAATAACAAAGGTGTCGCTATGATTGAATTTGCCTTAACGGCTTTTCTCTTTTTCATTATAATTTTTGGCATTTTTGAGTTTGGATTCATGATGGCGCTCAAAAATGGGAATAATGCAGGGCTATTTTATACGACACGCTATAGTTCAACGCAACAGGATAATTTTACTGATATTAAAGAAATATTCATTAATAAGCATAGTGAATATGCGTTTGGTGCAATCATCCCAGATAATATAACGATTGAGCACTATCAGAACTTTGAAGATCGCCTTTCAGAAAATAGTCCTATAGGGCTTGTTCAGAATCAAACATCACAAATATATGTATTTACTGTCAGCAGTCCTTACACATATATAACGAACTTTTTTGGTTTGGCAAATTCAACAATAAACGTACCGGAAATAAGAACGGTGTACAATGAAAATTTCTAAAAAAGGTGCAGCCCAAATTGAATTTGTAATTGTTTTACCAATTCTCATTTTATTGTCGTTTGGTGCCTTTGAATTGTATCGTTTTGTAACATTAAACACCAGCCTAAAAACATCTGCCTATAATATTGCATTATGGTCCTCTCGCGACGCAAGTGCTTCTTTTATAAACCAAACTATTGATGTTATTACCCTTGATTATCCAGACTTAGCCGTTAGCACAAACGCAAGTGTTATTGTCACGGGTCTAACAGCAGGCCTTGGAACCCAAAATACCATAAAATGGGCTATCTTGCGGGGCAGTGGGACGAGCAATGTCACACCATCAAATCCCATTCTGTATGATAGTGTTTTGTATCAAGGGCCAATTGATAGTATTGTTGTTGAAATAAATTACAATTATGTCCCTCTTTTTTTTGGTTTTGCTTCTAAAATATTAAAGTACCAAGTATGCATAGATTATAGAGGATCTAATTTTCCACAAATGTAGAGGTCAAACTATGGATTTTAAAACAGTATTGAATCGTAAAGGTGTCTATCTTCTTCAAATGGCCCTATTGTTGCCCATAATCGTTATGTTTTGGGGGTGGATAATCGGTCGTGCCTTACGGCTAGACTATGAAGTTAGCTATCAAATTGCAACGGATATGGCATCGCTTTCTGGGGCAGCTCATGGTCGCAGTGAATCCTTATATAGCAATGTTGAAGATCTGCACACAAATATGGGTATCCGTAGCCAACAAATACTGAACACATTTGGCCTTTCTACCAGTGCTGTTCCAACAGTTCAAAAGGATCAAACAATAACAACAGTCACTGTTATAGCTGAAACACAACCTGCTGTTGACTTGCTTTTTATTTCCAATGTTTTAATTTCTAAAACAAGTCAGGCACAAATATCACATAAGGGTGATATAATCTTGCTTCCTTAAAAAGGTAAGCACCCAAAACCCTCCATCAAACGCATTTGTTCACGAGAAAAAGAATCTGTTTACGCCTTAACTGCGCTGACCTTCTTTCATAAGAAGTCAATCAGTCTCATTCATACTAAACTTGTACCAACCTGCAAACAGCTGTTTTATGCAAACTGACTAACCTTTATCGTCATCACAATAAACGATAGAATATGTATAGTCATTCCAGAAATAAACCATATATTCTATATAGTGTCATCAATGATAATTTTCGAAGCCGCCCAGATGGTTTTATAGGGACTAAGGTATCTCTTTTTGCACCAATCGTTGACACACCACAAACTAACCTTAAAATGACGGCAGGCTGAGATTTTAGTGCCACCATCTTTTACATACAAAACAACACGGTGACGTAGCTCTAAGCTATAGGACATAATATAAAGTCTTTTTTGACTTCGTATACTGCATATGGCTTGTTTTTGGAATGACTATACTGCTTCTTCCCCTGTTCTAAACTGAAGTGCAACACCTTAAACTCAGTATTGTTGAACAACTCAAAAAATAGACTGACTATATTAAATAATTATTAAGAAATAGCATGTCATCCTAAAATAAGGGAATGGGATCTTTTATATGGAGAATGACATGCACAAAGAGATACTCAAACTATCTGTAATTGTAGTCGTGATGACGCAAATATTATATTCCAGCACACCAGATACCGAAAAAACATTAAACTATGCCACAATAGCACAAATTTTCAACTATCACCGTATTACACCAACAATCGCAACAGATTCTGGGGCAGCAGCAACAACCGTTGTTAAAGATAGTGTCTTAGAAGAACCTACTATAATCGACAAAACACTACAGTTTGGCCTATCTGAAGAAGCTTTACGTTTCGCAATACGCACTTTAGTATCGGTTGCAGTCACCCTTAAATCACAGCACAAAACACAACAAAATTTTAATGATTTGATTAAAAAAGGTTTTAAAGACATGCCAGGAAATGGTTTTGTAATGGAAGTCACAAATGCAATTTTAGGTATAATTAAAGCAGAAGATAGAGGGCAAATGAAGGAGCCAGCAGAAGATAAACTGACTAAGAAGAGACATTCAGACCATCCTGCAACCACAGCAAAAAAAGCTAGAAAATATAGTTATTTTCAATCCAATACTTTAGCTAACTTAGTGGCAAGAATTTATCAAGAAGTTACAACTAAAATAGCCGATGATAAAACGCCACGTGTAGCACAGCCTGTGCAGCATGAATTTCACGGAGACTCTAGCTGTGTCTCTACAGCAAGTTTTAATGGTCATTATATGTTACCTGAGACAAAACGCGCTGCACGTGAAGCGTTGTTATATAAAAGCAAAGCACAAGAACGTGCACTTAATACTTACCTTAAAACAAAATTAATAGGTCAAAATGAAGCGGTTGACGATTTTACAAACGGAATATTTTGCCATGAAAAGGGTATTCTAATGGAGGATTTTTTACAACAGATGAAACAGGTCCAAGGTTATGATTTTTTCTCCTCCCTTTATGAAGAGCGCAAACCTTCTGTGATTTTGTTAATGGGGCCCTCTGGAACAGGAAAAACCGCTATGTTCATACTAGCGATGCAGTTTCTTAAAAAGCCTTATGGTATTGGGTCTGGTGCAGACATGACAAAAGCAGGTTATGTTGGTGGCAAACCAGAGCATGCACTTGAACAACTTTTTGAAAAAGCAGACACTCCAGAGGCTGCCGAAACTGGTGCTGTTTTATACGATGAAATTTGTAAACTTGGTGGATCCGGCGGCGGTTCAACGGACGAGTTTACAAGTGCTGGACAGCACGGTTTATTAACAATTATCGAAGGCACAAAAGAGATTCTTATTGAGAAAAAAACAGCTGTTGGTAAGGAAGAAATTTCTTTTTGTGGTCGTCGTATTTTGTATGTTTTAGCAGGTGCTTTTTCAGAATTAATTGCCCATAAAAAAGAGAGTTCTCATGCAGATTATGATAGTCGCCCGGAATATACTACTGATGAACATTTGATAACTTTTGGATTAAAGCGTGAATTGGTAAATAGAGTGAGAACAATCGTATCAGTAAAGCCCTTTACTGAAAGAAATATTTTACAAATAATGGCATTTCAAGATAGCCCATTGAAGCAAATCTTAATTGACTTTGAGGATATTGGTATTAATGTAGAGTTTGATGCAGCTTCGTTAGACACCTTTGCTAAATTTTCTGTCCAAGAAGGTTTTGGTGCAAGAAATTTATCACGGCAATTGCAGCAAGTGATTATACTGGCTAGAAAAACACAAAAAGATTCAAAGATACGTATTACTGCTGAGCATGTTCAAGCATTTCAAAGGTTATATCATCCGCCACAAAGATATAACTCTATGTTTATGTGATGCACAGCTTGTTTAACTGTGATTTTAAATCAAAAAAGGGGGCATGCCCCCCCTTTCCCATGCAAAGATAAAAAATTATCTTGGAATAATACGTGAACGGCCTGCAGTACGAGTATTTTCAATAATATATACTGGCGCGCCAACAGCAATATTTGGCTCTGCACCTTGCGCTATTGTTTTAATTTGACCAGTATCTTCCATACGGACTCTATATTCAAAACCTTCTTGGTGAGTTAATGCTTGTTCTGCAAAATGACCACCAAATGCCCCAGCTAAACCGCCAGCAGCCATACCTAAAATGCCGCCCTTACCTTGACCAATTGTACTGCCCACTAATGCACCAGCACCAGCACCAGCAATTGCGCCTACTCCAGGTTGCGATGAGTCTGATGCATTAATTTGAATAACACGTTTTGAAATAACTAAACCCGGTAAAGAATTAGAAATATCACCCACGTTTGCGACGCTATAATCGTTTCCACCAAGTTTTGGGGCACAACCTGTTGTTATTAAAGCAGCTACACACACGGTAGATAATAAAATTTTAATACTCATTTTGTTCCCAAGTATAAATTGACATTATACTTAATAGTAGCATGGGGTGGTAAATTTACAAGTTTTTTTTTACAATTGAACAACTAACAAAACACCTAATACTTATAGGAGCGTACTAATTAGAAAACTGTTCTTTTAATATACGTTCTTCAAGGCACGTATTGGGGTTGAATAATAGTTTAAACTGTCGTTCTTTGTTAATTTTTACTTTAAGAGATTGAATGTTTTCAATCATATTATTGTCATATGTCATGTTTACACGACGCTTTTCAGGTGTATTAATGATAAATTCAATATCATCATTATCTTTTAAAATAGCACCTTTCCAATTGCGCGGGTGATATACTGCTAGCGGTGTTAAGGCCAACAAGTGAACACCTAAAGGCAGAATGGGCCCATGTGCAGAGGCATTATATGCAGTACTACCCGCAGGTGTGGAAAGCAATAACCCATCACCACTACATACAATGCGTTGTGTTGATTTTATATAAACTGAAATATTCGATGCCATCGACGTTTGACGCATAAAAGCAACTTCATTAATAGCATAGTCATGAATGATATCATTATTAATTGTTTTTAATTGAAAATCCAAAACAGGTAATGTTGAGCTACAGGTATTTTTCAGCAAATTAATAAAATTATTTGGCTCTATTTCATCAATGCTATTCATTAAAAAACCGACATTGCCGCAATTAATACCATAAAATGGTTTATTATATTGTTGGTGAGCACGCATCATTTTTAACATAAAGCCATCGCCACCAAAAACGACAAAGATATCGGCATCTTTTGCAACAACACTTTCAATGTGAGAAAAATCTTCAGCAATAGCTAGTGCCTTCGGGCTTTGTGCATTTAAAAAATGAATTTTCATTTTAATTAAGCACGTTTCTTTGTTATATCCGGAAGCTGAATCATGTCCATAAGTGTTGTTAGTTCTTGCTTTGCAGCAATATGAGACAAGCTAATATTTGTACGTATTTCAGACAGATCAAGCAAGGTAATGCCATTTAAGAATAATTCACGAAAAATAACACGTTCACCAAAACCGGATGCAAGACGGTAACCAATACGACGGGATAGAGACGTTAATACACGTTCAATATCTTGCTTATTTCTTGAATTTAAGCTGCTTAAACGATTGCGTACCACAATCCAATCGATGGAACCACGGCTTCGAATGGCTTTTTGTTTTTTTTGCTCCCATACCATTTCAGAATATGTACTTGGTTTAATGATGTCTAAAGATTCAGAGTTTAGTCGCACCAACATATCAAGGTCAATGAAACTATCATTCAAAGGCGTAATCAACGTATCTGCAAAAGAATGTGCAAACCTAGATAAGTGCATGTCGCTTCCAGGTGTATCGAATACGACATAATCATAATCGCTGAAATCCTGCATCGCTGAATTAATAGACTCTTTTTCTTCGGCTTCTGCCTCCCTTACATTATCCAGCGTACTTCTAAAAATTGGTCTATGTTCTGGAATCAGTAAATCTTCTTTTAGGTTTTCAATGCGATTTTTTCTATTTTCAACATACCTGGTGAGCGTACCCTGTCTTGCATCGACATCAATAGAAGCAACTTTGTAATTTTGTTTTAGAAGATATGTTATCACATGCATGGACAAAGTGGATTTTCCTGTTCCACCTTTTTCATTACCAAGAACAATAACATAAGGTTTTTTCATTTTGTCGGCTGCCATAAACACTGCAAATATACTTGAGATAATTAATTATACAAACAGAGATAGCTATTGTCCAACAATAGCTGCATCTTATTTCATTCTCTTTTTACTTTAATATGAGCCTGATATTTAACAAAATTTAAATAATTTTTATCGACTTGATCATTTTGTCCATTCCATGCAAACTAATAGTAGATGTCAATAACATATGCACTTTATGGATTTAAGCTTTATTACAAGGCAAGTTGCTGTGCAACAAAAGACAACAGCACGTAAAATAAAAACATCTAACAATGAATTTAATATTATAGATGAAGATCAACAAGATATTACCAGCTCAATACGGAAAACATCTTCCCCTATGACATCTATCCCTGTTTTTTTAAATGAAGAGCCTTCATCACAAAAAAAAAGACATGTTATGCAGGGCAATGTCATGTTAGATGAATTGCAAAAATTACGCTTAGGATTGATACAAGGTCGTGTCTCAAAAGATACGTTAAGACATCTGGAGAAACTTCTCCAAAATAAAAAATGCGATATCTCTGTCACTGATGAGAAGTTGAAAAATATTTTAGATGATATTGAAACACGTGTCTCAGTTGAACTGGAAAAATTACGTATTGTGAATTAAACAAATCAAGAAGATAGTCAAATGAAACATATTATGGTATTTACGAGCTGATCTGTATCACTGGCCACATTAACTTATTGTATTTAAGTCATAAAATTTTTTGTAACATACTGAAATCTAGTATTTATAGAACAAACACTGTAAATTAATAGCATTAAGTAAAGTAGAAAAATAGCATGTGTGGCATTGTTGGTATCATGAGCCGGTCAAACGTAGTGGAACGTCTTGTAGAAGGCTTAAAACGTCTTGAATATAGGGGGTATGACTCCGCCGGCGTTGCCATTACTGCTGATAATTTTATTGATCGCCGCCGTGCTGCCGGTAAAATTGTGAACCTTGAAGCAGAACTTACTAAGAATCCCTTAGATGGCTGTCATGGTATTGGCCACACGCGCTGGGCAACACACGGTGAAGCACACGCGCATAACGCACATCCACATTCAAGCGATAAGGTAGCCATTGTTCATAACGGTATCATTGAAAACTTTGCAGACCTTAAAAAAGATTTACAGCAAAAAGGGCATACTTTTGAATCTGAAACAGATACAGAAGTAGTCGTGCATCAAATTACTGATTTTTTGACTAAAAATAATGATCCTTTGCTTGCTGTTAAACAAACTCTTAAAAAACTTCAGGGTGCTTTTTCACTTGTGATTATTTTTAAAGAATATAATGATTTGATGATTTGCACACGTTCTGGAAGCCCCCTTGTTCTAGGTTACGGGCAAGAAGACATTTATGTTGGCTCTGACGCTTTAGCGCTTGCTGCTTGGACACAAGACCTTGTTTACTTAAAAGAAAAAGATATAGCCATCATCAAAGATGAAGGACAGCATTTTAGCGTTATCATTTATGATGATTCAGATACCGTTGTAGAACGCCCACATCATCAATCCCGTATTAATATCGATGCAGTAAGCAAAGGTTCATATAATCACTACATGCTGAAAGAAATTTATGAACAACCTTCTGTTTTAGGTGAAACTTTCAATAGCTTAGTAGAAAATTCTACCCATGTTCCGCATGTCATACGGGCAACATTAAAGCAACTTCCCTTCAAAGATATGAATCGCATCGCAATTATTGCATGCGGCACATCTTATTATGCGGGTATGACAGCCAAATACTGGCTCGAATCTTATGCAAAAATCAGTGTCGATGTTGATATAGCGTCTGAATTTAGATATCGTGACCCGCTGGTCACACAATATGACCTTGTAATTTTCATCTCGCAATCAGGTGAAACAATTGATACATTGTCAGCACTAAGGCTGGTAAGGGAGCAAGGTGTGAAAGTTGCCTCTATCCTGAATATGCACGAAAGCTCTATGGCGCGTGAGTCTGATTATGTCATCCAAACACAAGCTGGTCCAGAGATTGGTGTTGCATCCACAAAAGCATTTACATGCCAATTACTAACACTGGCAATGATTACATTGCAAGCTGCACATGCAAAAGGACACATTTCAACAAAAAAATTAGAAGAAGAACTTAATACCCTTCTTCATTTGCCCTCTAAAATATTAAATGTTTTACAACACGATGAGGCTATTCAAGAAATCAGTAAAGATTTTGTTGAAAAAAGAGATGTTTTATATTTGGGTCGTGGAACAAATTATCCAATTGCATTAGAAGGCGCCTTAAAGCTAAAAGAATTATCCTATATTCATGCAGAAGCTTATCCTGCTGGTGAATTAAAACATGGACCCATTGCCTTAATTGATCATCAATTGCCAGTTGTGGTTTTAGCGCCTTATGATAAGTGGTTTGAAAAAACGTTATCTAAT
>CAZTIE010000029.1:0-13412 GCA_964613645.1 uncultured Verrucomicrobiales bacterium | reverse complement strand
AACTCTTTTTTATTTCATTATATAACAGGTTGTTTATTTTTGGAATGACTATACTATGTTCCATCATCAGTGCCATCTTCTCTGCTCACTCCTTTGGTGTCAGCTCTGTAAAAAATACTCTGCGATTTCTGTTTCAAAGTCAGAGCCTTGAACTAGCTGCCTCAGTCCAGAGTCTTGCTGCACCCATGCCATTTTAAATTGTCTAGCGTAAGGTGTGTTTTTTAATATACCAAATACAGTATCGACAGCTTCTTGCTTACTGACGCCATTATCCGTTCTTAAATAGTCGTAAAACGTTAATAATTGCATATAGTCTTGATAGTAATTACGATAATTAGCACAAAACGTTGCTCTTATGGAGTTCATATAGAGCCACCATTCACTCTGCGCACCAACTAAGTTGAACGAGTTTACTATATCACGAAACAATTCCGCTTTATATTTCTTGCTTCCTGGCATTTTTTGTAAAGATTCAATCAGCCTAAAAATACCACCGTCTACTAAACGTCCGTTATAGTAAATTGGCACGGCAATAAGTACTGTTTTAAAGCCCTTTCCACGTTCAATATCATAGATTAAAATTTTGGCTTGCTTCTCACCCCCAGGTGCTTCATTGAAATATACATATGGTTTGCCATTATCATACAAATCAATAATAAGCCCTCTGTTTTTATCTCCGCTATACTGAAAGTCCACTTCATGTGCGAACAGAGAGAAATTGGCTATTATACCGGACCACAATACATTATTTACAGGGGCTTCGTTTGTTTGCACATTGATTTTAGGGTTATTCCCAAAATACTTTTCCAATACAGACCAACGTTTCGTAACCCTTTCTTGTTCTTCTGTTTCTAATAATTGTTGACATTCATACTCTTCATACTCTTCATTATCTGCAATTTCTGTTGCTCGCTTTACATAAGCTTTCTTTAATTCAAGCTCTGTTGCAGGATGCCTAGCAGCTTGGTTTTGTTCTGCGGCAATTCTATCTGCCTTTAATCTTTTATTTTCAGCTGCTCGTTCTTTAAGCAAACCATTCAAAGGATCTGTATCTGCTGCATACATTCTGGGTATTGCTGCGCATGAAACGCATAATAATTTGATTGTATTTTTAATATCTATAATAATGATCCTAATTACCTATAATTAAGTTTATCAATAAAAAGTTAATAAACTATTAGCCGTGGGCCGTTAAAAAGACCATAATCATTATCAACTAAAATATCATGTTTTAAATATAAATTTTTAGACGTTCCATGTTTGTGCTATGTTGAAATATATAAAGTTCATAAAAAAGGAACATACATGAAAATTTTATTTGCAGTAACTATAGCTAGCGCACTATTAACGGGGTGCGACACCGCAAAAGATGCCTTTGGTCTCAGTCGTTCTCAACCGGATGAATTCTCTGTAACTGACAACCCTCCACTTACAATTCCAAAAGAATTTCAAATTGTAAAACCGATGGACGCTAAACAAAATGAGAAAAAATCAGACCCATCAAAGGCCGCGGTCAAAGTTTTAACAAAGTAACATTTAGATAGGTACTATATAATGAAATTCCATAAATTATTAATTTTAATATGCTTATGCACCAATGTTGTTTTTTCAAATAGTTTTCCTATTATGGAATATACGACACCTAAGGGGCAAAGGTATTGGGCTCATAAAATTGATGACTTAGGCTTTATTACATTTATATTTACCTTTCAACGTACTGGCGTAACATCTGACCCTGCTGATAAATTAGGCGTAACAGGTATGCTGTGCGATGTTTTACAGCGTGGTGGTGGCGCCTATGAAGAACAAAAAGTTGCAAAACTGTTGAAAAATATCCCGTGTGATTTATCAATATCGGCAGGCGATACTGAAGTTTTGGTTTCTGTTCGTGTGCCAAAAAAAGATTTATCCCATGTGTTTACTATATTAAAAAAAATACTGACAGAAAAAAATATACCACAAAAGAAAATCAATCTATCCGTAAAACAAACAATTGCTGAATTAGAACAGTCGTTACACGACCCAAGTGCCATTGTTTCTCAATTTTTTTATAAACAGTTTATTGGCGATCATCCATTGAATCGCCCTACAAAAAAAATATTAGAAACCCTTCCTTCTATCACTAATACTGATCTAGTTCTCATTTTACAGAACACCTTTCAAAAAGGAAAACTGCAGGTATCGCTTGTGGGCGACTATAATCTAGAGGAATGGGATGCCTTGTTAGATGGTTTTACAGAAGTTTTATATAAAGATACGCAATCTTTAGCATTACCTAAGGTTCAGTTTAAAAACTTAGGCGAGCATAAGCACAGTGAATATGATGTGCCGCAAACCGTTATGTTTTTTGCAGCCCCATCTATTGATACAAAACATGAGGATTTCCTAGCCCTAGCGCTTGGTATGGAAATGATTGGTGGTTCTGAATCAGAACTATTTAAAGAAGTTCGGGAAAAGCGTGGGCTTGTTTATTATGTGAGTGCTGGCGCTAGCGGAAATCCAGATTTTCCTGTGGTTCGTGGCCAAGCAGGATTTTCACCAGAGAAGACAACCGAAGTTATTAACATTATTAAAGATGTGATGAGTGATGCTTACACAAAATTATCAGATAAACAAATAAACGAACACCTAATATCTGAAAAGTATGGCTTCGCCTTTGCGCGCACAAATACATTGCAAATTGCAGGGTTAATGAAAAATGCTCAGCTATTCAAACGATCGTTAGATTGGCTTTCATCTTATCCTGACCGCCTTGCTAAATTGAAACCAAGCGATATCAGAAAAGCATTAAAAGACCACATCGATGTTAAGAAACTTCTATTCACGACTGTTGGTCGTTCTCCTCAATCTGTTTTAGAAAAAAAATAATGACAAAAAAAAATCCGCCAAAGCGCGATTACAAACGCAAAGGGCCAGAGAAAAAAGGCCGTAAACATAAAAATCGCAGGGATATTCCGAAAAAAATTCCAAATCGGGGAATAACAGCCTTTTATTATTCAAAACCATTAATTGGTATTTTTACGCAAACATCACAAAAAACAGGATATATTACATCTATTCATAGAAAAGATCCTTTCCCAGGTGTTGCGCTAGAAGGCGAGCAAACAGCAAAACTAAAACATAATGATGTCATTGTATTTAATTTAAAAGAATCTTTTGAATTGATACAAATAATCGGTACAATTGAAGACCCGTCTATTTATGCAAAAATTGCGATTTGGCAAAACGATATTCCACATGTATTTAAGGAAGATTGTTTAGAGCAAGCAGAACAAAACACAAAAGAAAAACCATCTTTAAATTCACCGCACCGTGTTGATTTGCGGCACATACCGTTTGTTACAGTTGACGGCGAAGATGCACAAGATTTTGATGATGCTATTTATGCAGAACCAATTAAGGATGGTTCATGGAAAATCATGGTTGCCATCGCTGATGTTAGTTATTATGTTGAACCGGGTAGTCCGCTAGATCATGAAGCCTTGAAACGTGGGAATTCCGTTTATTTTCCAAATACGGTGATCCCTATGTTACCAGTTTCCTTGTCGAACGATTTATGTTCGCTTCGTCCCAATGAAGACCGCTTAGCCTTAGTTGTAGAAATTCTTATTAATCCAAAGGGCAAATTATCCAGCTTTAAATTTATGCGTGGTTTAATAACGTCCCGTGCCAGGTTAACATATAAGCAAGTTCAAGATGGTATTGACGGGCATTATGATAAAATATGTACGCCCATCAAAACAGAGATTGAGAATCTTTATGGGGCCTATAAATCCCTAAATCAGGCACGTAAAATTAGGGGGACGCTTAATATTTCCATTCCTGAATATAAAGTAATTTTTGATGGAAAAGGGTACCCAAAACAGATAGAAGAATCCGCTGAACGTGTCAGTAATAAGATTATTGAAGAATTTATGATCTTAGCTAATGTGTGCGCTGCTAAGGTTTTACTGAAAAAACGTTATACAAGTGTTTATCGCAATCATAAAACTCCAGATCAAAAACGTTATGAAAGTTTGACAGATGTTTTAACGTCCCTTGGACATAAGGTTCCTAAAAAACAGCAACTTACACCGCATGTTTTTAATAAAATTTTAAAAGCCGCTGAAAATAATGAAAACCAAGGTATGGTGCAAGAACTTGTTTTACGCTGTCAATCACAAGCCCTATATCAGGCTGAAAACCTAGGACACTTTGGTCTTAGTTTGTCGCATTACACACATTTTACATCCCCCATACGTCGGTATGCTGATTTAATTGTGCATCGCAGTTTGGTGAATGCCTTAAAGTTGGATAAAAATATGTACAAAACACCGGATTTAGGAGAGATGAATCGGATTGCAGAGCATATTTCACAAACAGAGCGTAATGCAGCAAAAGCAGAGCGCAGCGTTAAAGAACGATATGCCCTTTATTTATTAAAAAAGGATAAGGGAAAAGTTGTGCAAGGTAATGTTGTGGGTGTGATGCAGGCTGGTATGTTTATAAAACTAGAGGGTACAAGCGCTGAAGGATTTGTTTCTGTGCGCGAGCTTGATGACGACTATTATACATTTGACGAAAAACATCATCAATTTATTGGCCGCAAAAAGCGAAAGGCTTATCAACTAGGCCAAACACTTTTTGTTGAAATTATAGAGGTTGACCCAACAGCATCTAAGCTAAGCTTAAAAATTATCTAAATAGGTCTGGCAAATGTGTGATTAAAATGGCATTTGAGGCATTTCAGCTTTTGTGTCATTTTGAGATACTTGTGGTTTTGCACCAAACGCTGGTAATCCGCCAGGTTTAGATGCTCTGGCTTGTGCACCAAACGCTGGTAATCCACCTGATTGAGGTGCTCTGGCTTGTGTACCAAACGCTGGTAATCCGCCTGGTTTAGGTGCTCTGGCTTGTGTACCAAACGCTGGTAATCCACCTGGTTTAGGTGCTCCGGCTTGTGCGCCAAACGCTGGTAATCCACCTGATTGAGGTGTTCCGGCTTGTGCGGCAAACGTTGGTAATCCACCTAATTGAGGTGCTCCGGCTTGTGCGCCAAACGCTGGTAATCCACCTGATTGAGGTGCTCTGGCTTGTGTACCAAACGCTGGTAATCCACCTGGCCCTTGTTGAGGCCCACCAAAACCACCGTGGCTTTGTGGCATTCCTGGTGCACCGATTGCGCCTGGCATTTGTGGTATTTCGGTATTCCCGGTAACACGTACAGCATCTCGACGGCTTCTTGAAAGGATTGAATTAATTTCTTCTTGAGACACGCCTTGACGTTTTAGGTCAGCCATAATTTGATTGTTTTCTTGTTCCAACCTTGAAATTTCAGCTTCAATTGTTTTCGTGCGTTGTTCTGCAGCGTGACGTGCAGCTGCTGTTGCTTGTGTCATAGCCTCTCGTTGCTGCATTTGTTGTGCCTGTAATGCCTGCGCTTCTTGAGCTTGACTTAAGTGCATCCTTAATAATATTGGTTTTAACAATGAAGACCGAACTGTTTTTGCATCTTCTTCATTCAGTTCTATTTTTACACGCTCTAAAGCGTGCATTAATTGTGGGTCTTCTTGTGCTTTCTCCATAATTTTTGCATATAATGCTGGGTTTAATCGCGGATCCATTAGCACGCTCTCATCAATTGGTCCTGCTAACATGCCATTCATACCAGGTACGCCAGGTTGAGGAACAAGAACAGGTTGCCCTGTCATTGGATTCATAATAGGTTGACCATTAGCACTAAGCATTGGTGTGCCTGGAACCATTGATCCTGGTTGAGGAATACGAACAGGCTGCCCTGTTGTAGGGTCCATAATTGTTTGCCCATTTGGACCACGCATTGGTGTGCCTGGAATTTGCGGTTGTTGAGCTGAATTTCCGGCCATTGCGTCGCCAGCACCCATCTGCCCTGGGAACATGCCGCTTTGGTTTATACTCGGTACACCTTGAAAATTAATAGGCTGCATGCCATTTTGCGCCTGTTGACCGGGAATTCCGGCCATTGCTCCGCCAGCCCCCATTTGCCTTGGGAACATACCGTCTTGGTTCATGCCCGGTATACCTTGAAAATTAATAGGCTGCATGCCATTTTGCACCGTACCTTGCTGAGCAAAACCACCGTTGAAGTTCATCAAGCCGCTGCCCTGCATCGTATTGAGGTCTTTATTCGGTGCAAACTTGCCAATAATATCCCCTATTGCGCCGATAACACCAGCTGCATCACTAGATCTGGTTGCGCCCGCATCTGCATACACGCTGTTGGCAATCGCTATTAGCGAAACATAAACTAAAAAAAATCTTTTTGTACTACTCATTTTGAATCCTATAATGTAGGTCCTTACCTTTAGGATATAAAAGAAAAGTTAAGATTTCGTAAATAAAACTAAAATTTTTAAATTATTTTAAAATAAGAATTACTTTCTATAAAATGCTCTCTATGGTAGAATATGCAGTATTGATGAATGATTTTATGAAGACTTTTCATGACAGAACAAAAAAATTTTATTTTCGCACTTGCTTTATCTATTGGTATTTTTGTTGGTTGGGACCATTTTTTTGGCACAAAAAATATTCCTGTTCAAACCGAAAATATAAAGACTGTAACTGTCGACATTCAAGATAAAGAGGTTGCATCAACAACTGAAACCTTAGTATTGGATAGAGATGTTGCCGTTACAGATAAGCGCGCATCTATTAAAAGCGATAAAATTAAAGGGAGTATTAACCTAAAAGGTGGTCGTTTAGACGATGTCACACTTCTAGATTATACAGTATCAGTAAAAGAAGATGCTGCCTATGTTGATCTTTTAAACCCTAAAAATACAAAAGATGCTTACTTTGTTGATTTTGATACTCTATGCCCTAATAAGACAGATTTGCCAAAACACGACTCTATTTGGGAAGTTAAGGGGAATGAAACGTTATCAACACAAGCACCTGTTACAATATATTGGGAAAACAACCAAGGTATTCTTTTTGAGCGTACATTTTCAATTGATGATAACTACTTAATTACAGTTGTTAATAAAGTGACGAATAATTCAGACGAGAACATTTGTATTCAACAAAAAGCCTTTATTCAACGTAATAAGCCAAAGACCGAAGGATTCTTTATATTACATGAAGGCGCGCTGGGCTTTTTAGATAACCACCTTGTAGAGCGTGACTACGATAAGCTTGCAGATAACAAAAAAGAAGATATTACATCAAAAGGTGGCTGGATCGGATTTACCGATAAGTACTGGCTTGTTGCCCTTGTTCCGAATCAAAAAGTTAATTCAACATTTTCTTTCACAGGTAAAGAAGGCGCCGAATTTTCAGCGGCTGCTAAAATTGAGCAAAAATCAATCCAACCGGGTGAGGCTATCGAACAATCTATTAATATATTTGTAGGTCCAAAAAAACTAGCACTATTAGATGGTTATGAAGATTCTTTAAAAGTTAAAAATTTTGATTTAGCTATAGACTTTGGCTGGTTCTACTTTTTAACAAAGCCGCTATTCCAGTTCTTAGATATTGTAAATTCTTTCGTTGGTAACTTTGGGATCGCCATTTTAATTATGACACTGCTATCTAAGTTGTTGTTGTTTCCGCTTGCAAACAAGTCCTACCGCTCAATGGCGCGTATGAAGACGCTAACACCAAAAATGGAGTTACTAAAAAAACGCCATAAAGATGACCCTGTTAAATTACAAAAAGAAATGATGAATTTGTATAAAACAGAAAAGGTTAATCCACTATCGGGTTGTCTTCCCATGTTGATACAAGCACCAATTTTCTTTTGTTTATATAAAGTGTTGTTTGTATCTATTGAAATGCGTCATGCACCATTTTTTGGGTGGATTCATGATTTATCTTCGCAAGATCCAACAACCATCTTTAACTTATTTGGTTTATTGCCCTTTACACCACCAAGCTTTTTGATGATTGGTATTTGGCCACTATTAATGGGGGCAACAATGCTTTGGCAACAAAGATTAAACCCGCAACCTATGGATGAGGCCCAAGCAAAAATGATGATGCTAATGCCAATATTCTTTACATACCTGCTATCTTCTTTCCCGGCTGGTTTGGTTATTTACTGGACATTTAGCAATATATTGTCGATCATTCAGCAAAAAGCTATTATGGAAATATCAAAAAAGAAGGCATAAGTTACATGAGTTTGTTTCAGCTTATCGGAACATTAGAATTAGGCCTTATTTATTCCCTTGTTGGCATGGGGGCCTATCTTTCATTTAGAATCTTAAACTTCCCAGACATGACTGTTGATGGTAGTTACGTATTAGGTGCTTCTGTTTATGCTGCATGTGTATCACTTTTAGATTTGCACCCTTTTTTAGCAACGATTAATGCCATTATTGCTGGCGCTTGTGCAGGGGCCTGTACGGCACTTTTATCAACCCGCCTTAAAATGCTAAACCTTTTAGCTGGTATTTTAACTATGACTGCGCTTTATTCAATTAACTTGCGCATAATGGGTCGTCCAAACTTGGCCCTTCTTGATAACGACACAATTTTTAGTTTGTGGTTTTCAGGTTTGCCGAAAATTCTGCCACTTGCTTTAATTGTTGTGCTTATAGTCATTGCTCTATGGCTGTTCTTAAAAACACAAATAGGGTTAGCGCTACGTTCAACTGGTAATAACCCTAGGATGAGCCGCGCACAAGGTATTAATGATAAAAACATGATCGTGATCGGCATTTGTATTGCTAATGCCATCGTATCACTTGCCGGTGCCCTTTACGCACAGTACAGTGGCTTTGCAGATATTAACTTGGGTATTGGAACAATTGTTACAGGCCTTGCTGCTTTAATTATTGGTGAAGCCTTATTTGCACACGCAAAAGTTTTACATGCCTTATTAGCTTGTGTTGGTGGTGCTGTTATATTTTATATGGTCACAGCCTTTGCGCTTAATTCAAACAGTTTTGGGCTTCAAACATCTGATCAAAAACTAATCACAGCTTTATTTATGGCCTTTGCCATGGGGCTGCCCCGCATAAAATCCTATTTTAGCAATGCAAAAAAAGGTGATACATTATGATTCGCCTTCAAAATATAAGAATAACCTTTGGCGCGCAAACAGTTCTAGAAAAAAAAGCCATGCGCGGTATATCCCTTAATATTGAAGAGGGTGATTTTATTACGGTCATAGGCAGTAACGGCGCCGGCAAATCGAGCCTTTTAAATGCAATCGCAGGGGATACAAAAATAACATCGGGTCATATTTTTATTGATGATGAAGATGTAACGGCAAAACCTGCCTATGACAGGTCACACGCTGTAGCACGTGTTTTTCAAGACCCTTTAATTGGTACGTGTGGTGATCTTTCAATTGAGGAAAACATGGCTTTAGCCCTGAATAGAGGAACAGCCAGGGGTTTTAATAACGCTTTAACGTTAGCAAATAAAGACTTGTTTAAAGATGTGTTGAAACGATTGAATCTGGATTTAGATAAAAGGCTGCACACATCTATGTCTTTACTATCAGGTGGTCAGCGCCAAGCCGTTAGTCTTTTAATGGCAACGCTTAGTCCTTTGAAAATTTTGTTATTAGATGAACACACATCAGCCCTAGACCCAAAAACCGCGGCATACGTTTTAAAACTGACGCAAGATATAGTGTCTGAGAAAAAACTGACAACCCTTATGGTAACGCACAGCTTGCAACAAGCCCTTAAAATAGGTAATCGTACAATTATTTTACACAACGGTAAGCTGTTATATGATGTAAAAGGCGAGGAGCGCGCGAAGCTAACAACGCAAGATCTGCTAGAACATTTTGGTAAAAATATTGATGATGACAGGCTTTTGTTAGATAAAGGATGAATATTTTATGCACATAGAAAAACCTAAAATTGTACACCAAGCCCAGGTGATTGCATACGTTTCTCTGATAGCGGATCTAATTTACACAGCAATTGAGCTTTCTGACTATTGAAACAATTAGCTCCACTTGATGTTATTTGTTTCACTTTCACACAAATGTTAATGTCCGTTTTTCTTGGAGTCATCATTTATTTTATTGGAAAAAGGAAAAATTGGGCGCGCTATTTACTTTTGATTTTGTTTATTTTGGCTGTATTGCTTGCAATAAAACCGCTTTTGCAAGCGCTTTCTTCTTGTTCAATTTTAGGCATATTCGAATTTGTACAAAGTATTGCTGAAACAGTTGTGATTATTTTTCTGTTTAGGCGCCCTGCAAGAGCGTGGTTTAAACGTCGCAGTTCCTAAAAAGGATCAATATGGTGATAACCCTATATTAACAATTAGTTCGACAATAATATGTATTGTATGATATTTTTTAACCCGCATAGTCTAGATCTCGGTAGCTCTAGCTGCCGGGATATGAATTTTAGGTCTGCATATCAATGTTTTTTTTGAATTAGCATACGACATAACGTCACTGCACCGAAACGCCTATACAACTGGTTGTTTTATTTTCTTAAAAGTGATTTACCATATAAAAAAGCAGCACATAAGAGAAAACACCCCCCTATGTGCTGTTGTATTATTTTATTTTCACCTTAGTCTTCATTAAAAAATCCAAGCATACCGTTGTCATCTAAAACTGCTTTAACCTCATCTTTAGTTAGTGGTTCAGGTACTGTCACGGTGTGCATTGGTAGTCGGCGTAAATAGTATTGACTATAATAGGTATCAAATGAGCTTGGGCGGCTTCCCTGAGTCGTATACGCGTCTAAAGCTCCGTTTAAGATAGCTAAACCCTCTGAAATACCAACTTCGTCAACGCCTACAGCTTCAGCATCACGTGAAGCAGTTTCTTCGCGTGTGTGTTCAGCTGTGTCTTCAACTGTCTGGCGCTCTAATAGCTTGGTTCTTCTTCTGTCCGGTCATGAGACCTCACAGCCATTCCTAAATCGTCTGGTTCTGAGCCCTCGTCGTCTCCAAATTGTACAAATCTCTCCCTCCAATCCTTTTCTGATCTCTCCATCCGATCATCCACTTCTGATGATAATGGAGCAGCTTTTAAAAAGGTTTTACTATCCATATCTTTAAATGTCAATAATCCCTGGTTTGCGCTATTCAACTGTTTAAATTGGTTTGCTCCAGAATGAACATGGACATAAACTTGTACATTAAAGCCTTTTACAATATGCGCTACTCGTTTCATAGCTTCAATCATAACCGCTGGCGGGTTACTAAACACGCCTTGTCCAACTTGAGTTAAATGAAGGGGAACTGTCTGACCCGTAGCAACACTTCGCATGACTGCTAATTTTGCAATGGCTTCATATTGTGCGGCAACAAGCTGTAGGCAAATCTGACCAGCTGGATCTGTAATAGAAACACGCTTAAATTTTGGGCAGGCGGGTGCAGCAGTAAATACGTGCATTTGTCTTGTGCCAGATGCTTCGTTAATAACCCATTGTGGTAAAATGGAAAGATTGCCAATATTCTTTAGAATGTCATCTAAAAGCTTAGCTTGATCATCACACTGTAAGGGTTGCAAATAACCATTTTGATAATACGGCGCTTTGCCGTCAGGTATTACATTTGTCAACGCATGCGGTAGTGGTTTTGTTGGATGCGTTACAGCAGCATGTCTGTATAAAGTGGCTGCAGCAGCCTCTACTGCGGCAAGTGGGCCTTGTGTTCTGTCACGTGGGTAAGAAGAAACTGGCACAACAGCGGTGCTACGTGGGGACTCTAAGTAGTTGAATTGACTTGCAAGTTGTACAACGGCATCTTTTCCATAAACAGAGGTATGTAATCCACTAACCCCAACACCTGAAACCACAATAAATTCTGGTATTACGGCACCCACAGCAGGTATAGCTGTTGCTTTGTATTCATCATCAATGGTCTTAACGGTCCATGTTCGTAGAGGCGGTAAAGATCCCTCGGTGATATTAGTTTGTAATGCCTGAACAATTTGATCTTCGGGTTGTCCAAAAGTCTCCTCGATCCAAGGTATGTTTTGTCTGAACCTTCCTGAATCTACAGCCTCCCGCTTGCGCGCTGTTGGTAGTATAGCCTGTGGTTGTGCGAAATAGTGAATACCCTTAGCAACCAATTCTTGAACTATTGCAGGAATATCCGTTTGTTCAAACTTTAAAAATGGTAATAATTCGGCTTGAGGGCTTCCTAAATCATGCGCAGCCCTTTGTGCTGATGCTGCTTGGGGCGCATCTAGCTCTGGTCTTAATACGCTCGATGAAAAAGGCTCACGATGCGTTGGTTGTGTTTGCACCGGTACACGATAATATGCATTTAACGTTTCAAATGCAGCTTTTAGTTCTGCAATGTCAACTTTTATTCCATTATTTCCAATTAAAAAATCTTTTGTATACGTAACATCGGTGCTTTCTGTTAGTGATTTTGGGGTTTCATCCCCATCAGCAATATTATAGGCTACAGTAACACAAATGAGCAAAGCTTTTAATTGATCAGGATCCATATTAGAGAGCTGGCTCATTTGACCACCTTTAATGAACGTAATTGCCTTGTTTGCGCGCCATAGTGAACCCGCACCAATACGGAAGCGTCCGCCATCGTGCCCGTCTACTGGTAGACTTTGTAAGTCTTGTATCGTTGTATCTGTTCCAAGAACAACGGTAAGCCCACTACCAAGGTTTGGACTGTTGTGCGCTTGTTGTGTTGGCACTACAGTCTCCACATTTGGTGCTCTTTCTGAGCTGGGCATCCTTTCTGCTGCTTGCATTATTACAAGGGGGGTTGCTGTCAATATAGTGGTTGTAAGTAAGAACTTTATCATATTCATATTCTCCTAAAAATATATGGCAAGATTGTAAACATTATCCTGTTTTTAATTATAACATTCAAGAGTTAATAATCTATTAATAATACATTTTATATTTATAATCAATCAATTTTTTTTATTATTTGAAAAGGGGTGCACGCATATAAAAAGCCAGCACAGATGGTTGCGCTGAATTCAGAATAGAGTTTAAGATGTTAACCAAGAGTTCAACATACTAATCATTCTGCTGCCCTCCCGTTGGTTCTGTCGTAGTGTGCCATAGAGCAATAGTAGGAGGTTTTTAGTGACCTAAAGAACGAGAGCATAACTCTTAAATGAACGTAATAAATTTTGTTGATTCATATCATTTGCTATAATTGAAGCATACTTTCTGTAATAAATCAGCCCCCTTATGACAAGAAAAACCATTGGCCAACCAACCCTCATTGATCATCAACTACTATCGGCTTTAGCCGATAGTAGTTGATGTGTAGACCTAAAAATTGATAATAAAGTCAATAAACGGGCTTATCGCAACAAGCCTATATCTGATGATGAACAGAAAATAAACAAAACAGTGAGCCGTATTAGATGCGTTGTGGAGCGTACGTTTGGAGTTTTTAAAAGGCATTATGGTGCAGCAAAAACGCTCTTATACCAATCATCAAAAATAAGTATTAAATATTTGTCCAGTTTCTATAGGCAA
>CAZTIE010000028.1:0-13424 GCA_964613645.1 uncultured Verrucomicrobiales bacterium | reverse complement strand
AAATATGACAGACCTTAAAATTCAAAAAAAGATGGGGTTCTTTAGACGCTTACCGCAAAACCATTCTAAATCCCTAAAGCATCTTGTGGACTATCAGTATTCATCTCACCAATAAAAAAAACTTCTGGAAGTGTATCTTCCCTGCTTCAAGCCGTTCGCATAGCTTCATAATCAACAGCGTCATGCTGGAAAATGGATACACCCATAACACCATTCGACAACAATAAAAAACAGAAAATTGACATATATAATTTATGCAACATATTGCACTCTCGCGGTTAGCTTACTTTATAACTTCTTTTACTTCTTCTTCCTGATCCAATAATTTTTGTTCTTCATTTTTTGAGCTAAAATTTAATTTAAAAAGATTTTTTAGTCCTTCTATAAAGGAAAGACCCTGATTTTTTGTTTGTACATACCTTGAAAAGGATATCAAAAATGGGCTTAAGGCAAGCGATAACACTGTTAAAGAAATGATTAGCTTTTGTTCGAAGGCAGTAATTATACCTTCTTTAAAACCAATGCCGGTTAACAAAAAGCTAAATTCACCCAGTTGTGCTAGCATGACTGCAATTAAGCTTGATTGTGCCCAAGGCAAACGCAATGCATGCAAAATACTCATATTTAAAACAAGTTTTATAACCGTGACAATCACAAGCCCCTGAAGAACCATGCCAATATTTTTTATAATAAAGGGAACATCGACAAGTAAACCAATTGACAAAAAAAACACCATTAACAAAACAGTTTGAATGGGTTTTGTAGAATCAATCAAAACATTGCGTTCATGCGTGTTCCCAAGAACAAGACCTGCTAAAAACGCACCGTATGCTGTCGACAAATCCATTAAACCTGATATACCGGCTGCAGCAAAACAAAACGTCAAACTTGCAATTGGCGTTAGTTCTTTTTCACCGGCAATAATTGTTGTTAACGGAATTCTAACACGCTGCCTTGCACCAAGATAGCGTATAAGCCAAACAGTCATACCAACGGCCACAAGCAATTTAAAAATCAATGAAATATCTAGTGTATCTGTTGCATTTTGACTCTTTAATATTAAGATCATGGGTATAATAGCCAAATCCTGCGCGATCAAAATACCAATGGTTATTTGCCCAACCTCGGTTTTGTCAGAATCCATACTTTCTAAAGTTTTGACAATAACCGCTGTTGAGGATAGTGCTATCACAAAGCCTAGCAGCACAGACATGCCCAGCGACCAACCAAAAATTGTTGAACAGCTCCAGCAAATCACAAAAGAAAATAGTGTCTGTAAAATTGTACAAAGCGTTGTCACAATCCACACTTTTTTGAAAATACGTAAGTTTAGCTCCATACCAAGGCCAAACAACAGCAATAAAATACCAAGGTCGGCAAGAGTGGTAACCGATTCACGCGATTGTACAAGTTCCATACCAGAGGGACCTAGCAAAACACCCGCCAAAACATACCCTAAAATTGGGGGCTGTTTTAACCGGGCTAGCACTAACCCTCCTGTCAGCGCAACCATTACCACGATGGCAATTTCTGTTATATTTGATGCATTTTCCATTTGTTTATCTTAACAGTGAGAGAGAAGTACGGTCAACCAAAGGTAACGGTGAAATTAAGATAAATATTGCCCCCCGTTAATATTTAACGTTTCACCTGTAATAAAGGCTGAACTTTCATTACATAAGAATGATATTCCTTTAGCAATTTCCTGTACAGTACCAAAACGCCCAATAGGAATTTGATCTACAATAGAGTTTTTAATTTTTTCAGGAATATTTTTTGTCATATCTGTATCTATATAGCCAGGGGCAATAGCATTTACCGTAATACCCTTTCTTGCATTTTCTAATGCCAGACTTTTTGCAAAACCTATAATCCCTGCTTTTGCAGCGCAATAATTTGTTTGCCCAATTTGCCCCTTTAAAGCATTTATAGATGATAAAATCACAATTCTACCAAACTGATTCTCTCGCATTTTTTCTATTAACGGTCGTGTCACATAGTAACATGAATTTAAATTAGTATTAATCACATCATGCCATTCTTCAAGTGTGTTTTTATGCATAAAACCATCACGTGTAATACCAGCATTGTGAATTAATGTATCTATGACGCCATATTTTTCTTGCAAATTTTGAAGGGCTTTTTGGCAAGCGGCTGCATCTGATACATCAAAACGCGCAACATCAATTCCGTATTCAGCAGAAAACTTTTCTGCATTTTCTGTATTATTTTTATAATTACAAACAACAGTATAACCCTCACTTTTTAGCTGAACCGCAACAGCGGCACCAATACCACGAATTCCACCAGTTATTAAAGCAACACGCATTTATTTATTTTCATTTCATTTACTAAGTTTAAGCGTACCCCTAAATGTGTTAAGAAAGAGTAAAATAAAAAAAATAATTGTGGCTATGTCACACAGCTTGATACTCTGTCATATAGTTAAATCAGTTTTATTTATGCGAAACATGCATAGCCTTTTACAGAGAACGGTAAGAAAAAAGTCACGATAATACCGATCATCAAACATAAGTAACCCTATTATGCTGATATGATTGCTCACTTCTAATAAACATATAATCGGTAAAATAACATCCTTCTTATTGAGTACCCTCTGTATTATATATACAGATAAACTTGTTAATAGTAAAAATGTCTACATATAAAAGGAAGGAGAAAAAACATTATTTTTACACTCTATAAACATTATCGCATTTTATTCTATAATTAAGCTCTATATCGGCCAAAAATACTCTAAAGGTAAAAATGCAAAATTATTCAGTAGAAGGAGCAACGCTTTTTTCTATCCTGCTTATTATTGGTGTTTTATTTTCAAAAAAAATGCGCAGTTCCATTAGTTGGAGAGCTATGTCAACGCCATTGTCCTCTATTATTGGAAGTGGATTTATCATTATTGCCCCATTGCTATGGATTTTAGTTGGAAGATGGTCATTATTATTTTTATTAGGGATTATTTTTTTAAGCTATCAAATTGGTGATGTAATGCGTTTTAATATCATGCATAGCGAGCCCCTTATCGAGTCTAACAAATTAGATACAACCCTAAAAACGCTTAACAAGGTGTCTTATTTGTCTTTAGGTATAGCCTATATCGTTTCCATCGCATTTTATGTGCATATTCTATCTGCTTTTTCTTTACGTCTTTTTGGTATCCATGATGATGCCACAAAAGATATTATATCCACAATTATCTTGTTGCTGATTGGTATAATAGGGTATCTTCGTGGATTTAATCGATTAGAACTTATTGGCCGTATTGCCGTTAATATTAAAATAGCTCTGGTCTGTTCTGTATGTATTGGGGTATTTGTCTATAGCTGGAGTTACTTAGATTTTGTGCACGTAACGCCGCCATCAGACAAACTGCTTACTTTTGAATCTGCGCGTAAAATTGCTGGCATACTCCTATTGGTACAGGGCTTTGAAACGTCACGGTATCTTGGCGACAAATACACTGGTATTGTACGGGTAAATTCTATGAAATATGCGCAAATACTATCGTCTTTAATTTATATATTTTTCGTTTGGTGCATGATGTTTGTATTAGGAGATATTACATCAGTTAGCGAAACAACTATTATTGAAGTTTTGTCAAGATTTTCCTGGTTATTACCATTTGTGCTTATTTGCGGGGGTGTTTTTAGTCAAATGAGCTCTGCTTTAGCAGATTCAAGTGGTTGCAGTGGTTTGTTGACGGAATCTGTTAAAAATAAAATAACGATGAATCAAGGATATTTACTGCTATCACTTGTTGCAATCCTTTTGATATGGGCAACAAACGTTTTAGAAAATGTCGCCCTTGCATCCAGATTGTTTGCATTTTATTACTTTATACAATCATTAGAATCACTGTACACGATGATTAAATATCGTCAGAATTTTTCAGTAATGCACTTTGTAAAATTTGTATTTGTCGCGCTAGTTATGCTGTTTGTATGTATATTTGCAAAATCAGCAGGCTAATTCGTTCCGTATAATTGTGTTCAGGTTCAACATAAATGAGACTGAATAATATATCTTTATATACTAACGACGACACTATCTAGAATGTCAATAAAGTCAGTAAACACAATATGTATGATTCTGATTGCCTATTTATTATAAAAATATTAACCTAGATTTTATATATTAAAGATTGGGCAGGTTCGCTGTTCTTTAAATAAGCATTGTGAAAGTTTAATTCTATGGATCTGATTGTTTTAATTGCATTAACATGTTTTGTGTTTTACAGGCTATGGTTAATTCTTGGTACTAAAACTGGTGTTGAGAGAAAACGTACGCTTATTCTTGATGATTCGGATAATGTGATTATTATGACAAAAAAGCAACAAAATGATGAAAGTCAGGATATGCAAGAAGAGGATGAGTTTGAATTGCCTGCACATCAAAATCGTTTAGTTGAAGAAATCGTAAAAAATGACCCAGACTTTGATGTGGAGCATTTCTTAAAAGGTGCGGAAGCAGCCTATTCGATGATTACAAAGGCTTTTGCAAAAGGTAATAAAAAGCGTTTAAAAATGTTATTATCAGATAATATGTATAAACTGTTTTCTGATGCCATTGCAACGCGTGAAAAAGATAAGCTAACGATTGAAACTAAAATTGAAAGCTTTGACATTGTTGAAATTGATGCCGCTAAAGTGACCGATGTGAACGATCAAAAAATGGCTAATATCACGGTGTTTTTTAAAACTAAACAAGTGGTTGTTACATACGATCAAAATAATGAAATTGTTGAAAATGAAGCAAAGACATCTGTTTTACGACAAGATTATTGGACGTTTGAACGTGCATTTAATACCGCTTCTCTGCAGTGGATGCTAGTGAATACAAAAACGCGTTAATGTTTTTATTGATTGAATACTTGTGTTGTTAATTACCATTACTTAATAAAATGTTTTTTGTCATGTGAATAGTTCAAACTTAAAAAAGTTGAAGATTTTTTATCTATAATCGTCTAATATAGATATAATAATTGATAAATTTAAGGGTTTGATGTCGCATTCAGCTAATAAAAAAGCAGAATCTATAAAGTTGCCTTTTGTGTCAAATATGAAAAAAAGTAAGTACCTTAACTCTAAATATGCTTGGTTTGTTCTGTCTGCAGGGTGGGCATTTTATGTTTATGAATATTTTTTAAGAGCGTCTCCTGGTGTGATGACAGACCAGATTATGGGGCATTTTGGCATAACCGCTGGTTCCTTAGGTATTCTGATTTCTTTCTACTATATGGCTTACGTGCCTTTGCAACTGCCATGTGGTGTGGTTGTTGATTATTTTGGTCCACGTAAGATTGTTACTTTTTCAGCCTTATTATGTGTATGTGGCGCTATGTTGTTTTCACATACAGATAGCTTGTTTGTTGCAAAGTTTGGGCGGTTCTTAATTGGAGCAGGGTCTGCTTGTGCCTATTTAGCCTGTATGAAGATTGCATCTGTTTGGTTTGATAGTTCTAAGTTTGCATTCATAGCAGGTGTCAGCCAAATGCTAGGTGCACTTGGTGGCATGGTTGGGAACAGACCTCTTGCTTATGTTGTAAATGCAACATCTTGGCAGATAACACTTTTTTATTCTGCTTGTGGCGGCATTTTGATTGCTTTATTTTCTTGGTTTGTCATTCGTGATCGACCACAAGACCTTCCAGTGAAAAAGAAAGTTTTTAAAACACACATTATGCAAGATTTAAAAGCAGTTGTGAAAAATAAGCAAAATCTTTTGGTTGCCCTATATGGGTGTTTAACAAACTTAGTTATTAATGTATTTGCAGAACTTTGGGGTGTGCCTTTTTTAATGGAACGTTATGATATTAATAATGAAGTGGCTGCAACCGGAACAACTGCCGTTTTCATAGGGTTTGCAACAGGGTGCTTATTAAGTTCTATCTTTGCAGATTATTTTAAAAGTCATGTGAAAATTATGTCCATGTCAGCCCTTAGTATTATGGTTGGCTTCTCACTGGTTATTTGGGCAATTATGCCATTTAACTTAACTTTGTTTATTCTGTTTGTGACAGCTGTTTTTGCTGGTATGCAGATTTTGTATTTTACTGTTGCAACACGAAATTCGCCAAAGAATGCAGCCGCAACAACAATTGGTTTTATTAATACATTTGTTGTTATTGGTGGTATGATTTTTCAGCCTATTCTTGGTTTGGTTTTAGAATTCTTTTGGGATGGATCTGTAAAAGAATCAGGTATTGCTAACTATTCTCTATTTGCATATCAAAGTTCACTATCTATGTTGCTTGTGTGTTCTTTTGTTGCTTTGTGCCTAACCTACTTTATCCATGAAACCTATAAGACAAGAAAATAATATGATATCTAAAATTCGTTATATGGAACCAGAACAATCACGCTCATCTTTTAAGCATATTCTAATATGGGCAATGGCTGCAGCATTTTACTTATATGAAGTAGCTTTACGTGTAGCGCCTGCTGGTATTACAGATCAGCTTATGCAGCATTTTAACATCACTTCCACAGGTCTTGGGTTGTTAATTGGAGCATATTACTGGTCGTACGTTTTAATGCAGTTACCATGTGGCCTTATTCTAGATAAATTTGGAGCGCAAAAAGTTATATCAACCTCTGCGCTTATCTGTGGTTCTGGTACTATTTTATTTTGCCAAGCAGATACGCTAGCACTTGCTGTTGTTGGCCGCATTCTTGTAGGTATTGGATCTGCATGTGCTTTTATCGCAGCACTTAAGGTTGCAACAGATTGGTTTTCCCCAAGGCGCTTTGCATTAATTGCTGGTCTTACCAATATGATGGGAACGTTTGGTGGCAACTTTGCAGGAAGTCCATTATCTTACTTAAGTGAAAATTATGGTTGGGTTAATATTTTCACAATTATGGGCTTGTCTGGTTTTTTTATTGCTTTACTTGCTTATTTAATTATTGAAGATAAACCAGCTGAATCTTTTGATAATTTTTATAAGTTTAAACGCATTTTGATTGCGTTAAGCATGAATAAACAGATTTGGTTAGCAGGTGTTGTTGGTGGTATTTTATACCTTCCCTTAACGGCCTTTGCAGAACTTTGGGGCGTGCCATTTTTAACCAGCGTATTTGATGGTGATAACTTTATAGGATCCATGACGACAAACCTTATTTTTATAGGCATGGCTGTTGGTGGACCAGTATTTGCGATGATATCTGCTAAAATGAAATCATATAAACGTATTTTGCAGCTTACAACTGTTTTAGCAGGTGCTATCAGTTTTATGATCGTTTTTTCACCCTTTTTTGATAGAGATTCCGTTTTAAGCTTGCTTTTCTTGTTAGGGTTTGTCATTGGCAGCCAGGTTTTGGTTTTTTCACTTACAAAAGTTAATGTTGATAGTAACGCATATGGTACTGCCATGGGGTTTACAAATGCCATTATTTCGTTTGTTGGTTTATTATCCCAAGTGCTTATGGGGGTGATTTTAGATTTTGTTTGGGACGGTAGTGTTTCTGAAATGGGTACACGTATTTATACTGTAAATGCGTATCAGTATGCCATTATATTCTTACCTATATTCATGTTGATTTGTATGATTCTTTTGATATTCGTTCGTGATAAATATGAAAAAACACCCGCATAATGTTGTATGCTAAAATCAAAATTTTATTGAAAAATTATCAGCAACCTGACCTTTGGCTGCTTTTGCTTTTAGGGTTTTCTAGTGGGTTACCATTTTTACTAATTCTATCCACTTATAGTTACTGGCTAAATGAGCTTAGCTTTACAGAAACAGCTGTTAGCTTATTTACGATCGTAAGCTTGCCATATTGTTTAAAAGCACTATGGGCGCCGTATGTTGAAAATGTGCGCCTGCCGATTATTGGGCGCTATCTTAGTGTAAAAAAAAGCTGGGGCCTTGTATCTCAATTATTTTTAATCATGTCATTATTCTGTATGGGAAAAATTTCACCCACTGATACGCCTTACCTATCTGGATGTATTGCTTTACTTGTGTGTTTATTCTCAGCAACCCAAGATATTGTTCTAGACGGCCTACGTTTACAGCGTTTTAATGATGGTGCTTATGGTGCGGCTGCATCGATGTCGGGTATAGGGTTTCATTTAGGTAAACTGGCTTCAGGATCGGGTGCTCTGTATTTAGCGCATTGGTATAATTGGGAAGTGTCTTACCAATTGATGGCGCTTGGTGTGCTTCCTGGCATTATTGCTTTGATTTTCTTTACAGAAAGAAAGGCTGATAAAACGTTTGTGACGTTACCTGTTAAAAATCCACTTCAAGACTCTTTTAAAACCCTTTTGAATCAAAAGGGTATTTTTACAATGATCGCTTTTATTTTAACATTTAAAATTGGTGATGCTGTTTTACAAGGAACAGCAGCAACATTTTTATATAAAATTGGTCTTAGTAAAATTGAATTTGCTAATTATACAAAGCTATATGGAACCATATGGATGATCGTTGGCGCCAGTATTGGTGGGTTTATTATACAATGGTTGAACGTTTATACAGCAGCGATCATGGCAGCACTTATCCAAGTATGTGCCTGTCTTATGTTTGCTGTTCAAGCACATATTGGTTATGACCCTTTTGTGTTAAGTATATCAATTGGGTTAGAAAGCTTTTCATCTGGTATTGTTACATGCACATTAATTGCGATGATATCACACTTTGTGCAAAAACCATTTAGTACATCGCACTATACCATGCTTTATTCTTTTGGATCTTTAAGTCGTGTTATCGTTTCTGTAAGCTCTGGTTATTTAGCTTATAATTTTGGATGGTCTATGCTATACTCCACCTTATCATTATTATTTATTCCAATGCTTTTTTTGGTCTTCCGTTTGCAAAAACTTCAACATGAAGCAGAGTCTTTAAATGATTCTGAAGAACATAAACATAAAGGTGCACTCAATGTCGGTTAAACAGTCTGAACGTGAAAAACGTATGGCACAAGCATTAAAAGAAAATTTATTAAAGCGCAAATCGCAAATGCAATCACGCGCACAAGATGAAAAAAATAAAAATGATATCGATCAGAAAAAATCATGAAAATCCTTTTCCTTGGGGATATATATGGTAGGTCCGGTCGCGATGCTGTTCAAAAACATTTGCCAATATTAAAAGAAAAATTAACACCAGATGTGGTGATTATTAATGTTGAAAACGCAGCGCATGGTTTTGGTGTGACGACAAAAATAGCGAAAGAGATATTTGCCATGGGTGCTGATGTGTTAACGACAGGAAACCATGTATGGGATCAAAAAGATATTATTCCATACAGTAATCAAGAACCGCGTTTTATACGCCCCTTAAATTACCCACAAGGGACGCCAGGTCACGGTGCAGCACGTATTACTGCACGAAACGGGCAAGATATTTTAGTTGTTAACTTAATGGGGCGTGTCTTTATGGATGCTATTGATGATCCTTTTGCAGCTATTACTACCTTATTAGAACGCTTTAAGTTAAAATCAGGAAATTTGAGTTCTATTTTTGTGGATATGCACGCTGAAACAACATCTGAAAAGCTTGCTATGGCACATTATTTAGATGGTAAAGTGACAGCCGTTGTGGGGACGCATACCCATATTCCAACAGCAGATGCTCAAATTCTAGATAAGGGCACTGCCGTTCAAACAGATGCTGGTATGTGTGGCGATTATAATTCTGTAATTGGCGTTAAACCACATATTCCAATTGCACGCTTTACAAAAAAAATGCCCACAGAAAAATTTACCCCAACAGAGGGTGAAGGGACTGTGTGCGGTACGTTCATTGAGACAGATGACGCAACAGGCTTGGCCAAGCATATTAGACCAATCTGTATTGGCCCCCGTTTACGAGAATCACTTTAACAGAAACGATCCGGTCGTATATGAAACTGGCTTTGTTTTTATTTTATTATGCCAATTGTTATTGGCTGGGGATATCGGTCTGTGTTTCATTACCCAGCGAATAGGTGCAACTTGCATTACATATTGATGTTCACAATTTTATTAATCGTATCAACTAATGATCGTATGACCTCTATCTTACCTTTTGCCTCCACACTGGTGCGGGCTGTATGAAGCATCATTTCTTCAGATCCTATATCGCCCATAGTGAATGATTTGATAGCACTATCCGTTTGCTTTAATTCTGATGTGGCTTTATTCATTTGCTCTTTAATCTCATCTGCAAAGGATCCTTTAGTAGATTTTTGCTGAGGGCTAGCATTTAATGTTTTAAGTTGAATTGTATCAGATGCTTTTTGTACGGCTTGGTAAGCTTTGATCAAACTAGGCATTTTTTAAGACTCCAATTGTGCTTTGCAACATTTGTATGATTTTTTCAAATGCTTTTGTGGCCGCTTCATGGCTTCTGGATGCATCACGCATATCGGCCATTTCTCCAACCGCTTGTACGTTTGATTCTAAAACAAAGCCATCTTTATCAGCGCCGGGGTCTCCAGGACTGTAAACCTTCTTTGGCGGGGTAGTGTCATAGGCTATACGTTTTACCTTCACTAAATTAACATCTTTAGAAGAATCGTAAAAATCTTGAAATATGACAATTTTACGTCTGTAAGGTTGCCCACCAGGCTTATTTGATCTGGACTGTGCATTACCAATATTTTGTGTGATGGCAAGCGTTCGTTGGTGTTGTGCAATCATGCCTGACGTTGCAACATACAAACCTTTTAACAACGATCCATTTGTTTGAATGCCCTTTGATATTTGAGTGTTCATCATTGACATGCCTTTAACTGGCCCTAGTGGTATTGGCATAAAGCCTCCTTAGATACTTAATATTAACCACTGCGGCTAATAGCGTATTTATATAGTTTATAAAAATTTGATACGATATCAAGCAAGGCTTGATGATTTAACGTATTGTGGTTCATTTCCATGATTTCCATTTCACGTTCAATCTCGCTGCCTTCTGTTTTTATATCTTTTGCAGACAAATCAAGTGTATATTGTTCAGAATTTACAGGGTCTTGATTCGAAAATTTAACTATTTTTTGTTTTGCGATCTCTCTAAAAGGTCTGATTTCCTGACGTCTTGCGCCAGGTATATCTGCGCGTGCAATATTTCCTGTTAAAACCTCCGAACGTTTGTTAAGATATTGTAACCGTTGGTGAATTAAAGATGTAAGTGATGAGTTCAAAATTTTCATGTCTCATAATTTCCTTGCATATATAATTCTATAATGCTTTAATTTAATTAAATTTTTATTAACAGGGATGGAATAATGCTATTTTTAACAAGAAAGCTTGGTGAAGCGATTATCGTAAATAACGATATTGAAATTACGGTGCAGGAAATTACAGGCTCTAAAGTCAAACTTGGAATTGTATATCCAAAGACAGCCAGTGTTTTACGTAAAGAAATCTTTGATCGTATCCAACAAGAAAATGAATCTGCAACAATTAATGCAGAAGCCTTACAAGATGCTATCCGCACACATAAAAAATCTCCATCAATGGAAGATGATGATGCATCCAACTTGGAAAACATGATTAGAAAACAAGTCGTGAACGCATAATATTTATTTTTTTGTTAAAAACGTTTAAATATTATGGCAGGAGTGCCATAATAGTGTTAGAAATTTGATATTATGAAATATCTAACACTTTCAGATAAGGAATCATCCTATGAACGTTACGACATTAAAAGCATCGCCACAAGAAAAAAAGCAGTCTTTAAAAACAGGTGTTTTTATAGGGTTTTTTATTTTCTTATGTTACCACGTATATAGCTATATTAATTTTACCTACTTTAATGATGTCGCAAAACAGTCCAGCACGCTTTCACTGGCTGATATAAATTACATCCCTTTCACAAGTGGTTATGATCTGCCTTCTGCGCCTTTTAAATTTTATACAAAAAATGATAAGGGCGAGCTTCAAGCACAAGAAAAATCTTTAAAAGATCTTATTGGCAAACCCATGCTTGTTCACATATGGGCAACTTATTGCCCACCTTGCGTACAAGAAATGCCTGCTTATAATAAATTTGCTGGTAGTATCGGCAGCAACATTCAAAACCTGGCCATTATGTCGGGTCCAGTTTCGGTTGATGATATTGATGCCTTTTACAAGAACAACAAACTAGATAGTTTGCCCATTATTACAGATGAAAAAAATATTATTTTGTCAGGCTACAAATTAAATAGCTTGCCAACAACAATTTTTGTTAATGCAAAAGGAAAACCTTTAGGCTTTATCGCAGGGCCAGTTTCGTGGGATGATAAAGATGTTGTTGAGCTTGTTCAACGCATTTTAGAAGGGGAATAGCACTAATGTTTTCTACAAAAAGCTATACATCTACGTTGAAATTCCTACATTGGTTTATGGCCTTTTTTATTATTGGCTTATTTATTGCTGGTTTTGTGATGACAAGCATGGCACCTACTGATTTAAAATGGACAACCTACGGATTACATAAATCTTTCGGATTCATTATGTTAGTTTTGGTGTTCATTCGCATTCTGTCACGCATCATAAGCTCGCCAAAAATTAAAGACCATAGTATTTCAACACTGCACCACTTGCTTATAAAGGTTAGTGTGCCTGCTTTATATCTGGTTATTTTATGCATGGCACTAAGTGGTTTTATTATGTCAGATGCAGGCGGTCATGCAATTAACCTGTTCGGTTTATACGAACTTCCACTACTGCTAAAAGATATGCAATGTCTTTCTGGGTATGCTCATAACGTGCATGAATATGTAGCGCCTGTTGGTGCAGCTATTATAGGGCTTCATATTTTAGCAACACTTTATCATCATTTCATCCTAAAAGATGATACGTTAACGCGTATGATGCCGGGTAAATAGGTTTATATTGGAGGAGTGCCAGAGTGGTTGAATGGGGCAGTCTCGAAAACTGTTGTGCAGGCAACTGTACCGTGGGTTCGAATCCCACCTCCTCCGCCATTCATATTATGACCTTGTTCTCTCCTGAATAATCTAAAGACGATTAGGTTGTTTTAGAAATGAATATTTATTGCAGTATGCATGAAAAAATGTTGCATAATATTGGGAAAAATGCTATTTTACAGTGATACCGATGAAGATTATTAAGTACTTTGGATATTATACATAAAATTGAAGCACATATTGAAGAACCGTATCGTTTAGAAGGGTATGAAGCTATCCGCGTGCAACTAACAGGCGTGAAGCATAAAACACTTCAGATCATGATTGATCGCCTTGATGGTCTTGAAATAACACTGGATGATTGTACAAAAGTGAGTCGATTGACATCTATACTATTAGATCAAATTGACCTAATAGAGGAAAATTATAGCCTAGAAATGTCTTCTGCTGGTATGGAGCGGCCCTTAACTAAGCCGCACCATTTTATTAAACATGTCGGTAAAAAAGTATCTCTAAACACACATACTTTAATAAAAAGTAGAAAAAAATACATAGGAACGTTGGCAC
>CAZTIE010000027.1:0-13437 GCA_964613645.1 uncultured Verrucomicrobiales bacterium | reverse complement strand
TAATTAGTATCCAAAATTAAATGAAAATTCTTTCTTGCAGGGTGCGGAATGACCGTAAAAAGAAAATTGAAGTGCATTTTTGATATTGGCATCAAAATTATAAAATGACCCTAACCAATGAGCAAACACATTTTGCTCTCTAGATACGTCTCTATTAAACATCAAGTTGAGTTTTAAGATGACATAAACAATAAGCGTTGTAGCTAAGATGGGCATCATTAATCGAAAATAACGTGCTGCTGCAGACATTGGTAATTTTTTATTCGCATTAACCAAACTCAGATGACCTGCACTCAAAGCATATCCAGAAAGAATGAAAAATATCAACACAGCCAAGTGGCCATCACTCATAAATTTTAAAAACAAGTTCAATGCAGGAAGTATTAAATTATAATTCGACAATTTTTTAAATATATATACTCTATCAAAAAGTAAAAATGGCATGGTGTGAATTAAAAATTGATACAGTAAATGAGAAAACAACACCATGATAGATGCCCAACCTCTAATACCATCTAAATAATTAATACGATCGGACGTTCTTGTCATTGTCATTGTCATAACACTTTATCCCTAAAAAAAACCCTAACAATTTAAGTACAGCCTTTGTTTTAAAACTATCTGTGTGTTTTTTGCCTCTTTTTGATATCCCGAAGTAAAAAATACTAACCAAAATGCTACCATATAAAGACTTGGTGCATTAAACCCTGCACCAAAAATAAAGGTCATGTTTGCCCAGAAAAAAATAAGAAGTTCATTGCCACGTCCTAATATTGCCAAGCGAAGTAATATTTTATACACAAAACCTAAGTATAATAAAACCCCGATCATTCCATATTTATAAAACAATTCAAAAATTAACACAGTATACTCATAATCAGAATTTCCATTATGCTTCATATATGAAATTCCAAATAACCAATTCTTAAGTGACCCATTTCTAAAATCATCAAATAAATCATAAAAAACGATCATTTTCGACTGAAGAAAGCTCCCATAAACCTTAGAGGTATATACATGTTGATCCCCCGTCCATTCAGTGATTCTAATAAACTCATAACCAATCATAGTTACGGTAAAAACACAAAGTAATATAAAAAGAAATGCAACTCTACGTGGAGATATCATGCGAGCTTGAAGTAGAAAAAATAAACCAATCATAACCAACGCCACAATAATAGCCCCATAACTTTGAGTAACCACAACAAGTAAGAACAATAAAAAAAGTCGCCAATAGAAAACCTTATCCCAGGATTGAGAAAGTACGTACATCAATGCCCCAGAAAAATATATTGCAACAGCATTAATGTTGAGTGTATGTTCAATGCCTCCAAAACCACTCAAACTAAAAATAGCTTTATAATAAATTAAAAAGATTAGACCAAACAACATAAACGCTAGAAGTGCAGCTTTTAAAAAGTGCTCAATTGGACGCGGATCCACATAAAATGCTAAATACACCAGGGTAACAAAAAATAGATTATTGAACCACCGACCTACATCTTCAGCACCATGGATAAACAAAAAAACAGTAAAAAAGATTAAACTAGCTAGGTACCTTTTCTGAAAAGTAAGATAATTAGATGCGACCTTCAATACAAGTATAAAAAAAAGAATTAAATTGCCAATGATTTTAATTTGAAAGTTATATAAAAAGAAAAATTGAACATTAAGAAAAAACCAGATTAATATATTCTGCATCCCAGCTTTTCTAAGATTAAACGCTATACGCATCATGAATCCTTTCTGAACACAGGCAGTGATTCATAGATATCTAATAACGATTGCCCATAACGCTCCCAAGAAAAATCAGCCGCTCTTTTATGTGCAGATGCTCCCATATGACACAAAAGTTCCCGATTATTGTAAAGCTTTAAAATAGCATCTCTAATTGCCCCTTCACTTCCTGCTTGTATAACAAGCCCATCCTGACCATCTCTCACAGCATCCTTAACACCACAACACTCGGTTACAATAACTGGACATCCGGCAGCCATGGCCTCTAAACCGACAAGCCCCCAGGACTCGGTAATCGATGGCAAAATAAAAACATCGGCTTTATTGTAATATTGATTTAACATGTGGTTCGGTAGGGGCCTATGATAGGTTACATTGAACTTTTTCATGTCTTTCCCAATGACAGGCTCAATCACTGAGACGATTTCATGACCAATTAACACAAGCTCTGCATCAGCTAAATTTAAAGCCTTCCAAGCATTTAATAAATAATGTACACCCTTCTGAGGGTATATGTTTCCTACAAACAACACTTGAAAGCGGGTACTTTTTTGCACAGACATGGGGAAAAACCGCTCCAAATTCACACCCAAATTGAGCACTTTGATTTTTTCTGAGCAAAAACCAACATCCAAAAATGTTTGCTTCGCATAAGATGAGTTCACAATGATTAAATCTGCAATTTCGTACTCTTGATAAATTTTGTCTAAAAATGCCCTCTCCGCATGCTCCCAAAAAAATCCGGTTTCTTTTTTCTCCTTTTTTGCAAGTTCTATTTCGCTTCTAGGATGAACTGCCCGTTGGTCACAAATAATAAAAGCCCCATCAGCTTTTGCCTTACGTGCGGTATCAAGGCCAATACCGTTAATGAAATGAAAAACTGCTACGGGTTTTATTCGCTTAGCTACAGCATGATCATAGCACTTGTTTTGGATTTTATATCGTTCCGTCAGGCTTTTATAATTTATTGCTTTCAATAACTTATACAATAACTCGGGAAACCATATATTCTTAATAAATTTATCAGGAACTTCCTGATAAAACCGCGCCTTTAAACGCTGCAATAGTTTATGCTTAAAAAAGCACCTCAAATATACAGGTTCTTTAGTTATAATAAAACTCGAATAAAACAGCTTAAGATATCCTGCTTTATAAAGTGCCGATACCGCATGAATATAATGGGCTGAATTGGCTGAAACGACAACACGATTAAGCCGGTTATTTTTTTTGCTATCCATCCTAGACTCCAAAAGCAATGCTCCAGCTAACTAAGACTATCTGCACCCATACATTAATTTTTATAAGTCAAAATCATTTTTCGCACATGAAATGCCATAACAAAACAATAACAAACACCAACAATCAAAATAGAATAAATAACATGATGTATATGTGTATTTTTTTTCACCACCAATGACAAAACTAACATGAATATTAAAATACCTGCAAATTTGAAAATTTCTTCTCGCTGAAAATTCAGTTGAATTCGTTCTCTCACCCCAAAATAAGCCATGCTTGCGACACCCAATTCTCCTAGAACATACCCCACCCCAGCTCCTATTTCCCTAAGGATAGGAATAAAAATCGTATAACCTAGTACACCAAACACAGCTCCAGAAATCACGCCTCTCAAATAAACATTAGGTTTTGAAAAACAAATACTTAGCCCACTGAAAAACGAAGCCATCGTACCCGACAAAAGCACAAAAAGTAAAATTTTAAACACAGGTGCCGCACTTAAATATTCTTTTCCCATAACTAAAGCGACGATATCATCAGCAAAAATCCATCCACCGAGAATGCACGGTAATACAACCCAAAGTACCAATCTAAAAGATAAAGCTATCCATTTATGATAATCTCCCCCGCTTGCGATTAATTTGATGATTTTAGGGCTTAGCGGTTGTGGGATCACTCGAAGAAAACCCAGTATAATTTCAACACTCCGAACAGCAGAGGCATAGAAACCCAAGGCTAAATCACCAAGCCACAACCTAACAATAACGTGACCTGCTCGATTATAAATTTGAGAAAAAACAGATGATATACCATAAACATACGATTTCTTTAAAATATTTATTTGCTCACTCAAAGTAAACATAGGTAAACATGAAAAACCTTTTTTCGTTAAGATCCACCAACCTATAAAAAGCGTAATAATATTACCTACAAGATTGCCTGCACCAACAAATAAAAGGTCGGCTTCACTTCTAACAAATAAAAGTATACTTAAAGAAAAAATCAATTGAGCAAAAAAGCTAAGAAAAGATATTTGATAAAACAGTTCATTGGCATTAAATATTCCATCAAACGTAAATGCCCCCAACATCGTAACAGGAATAAGATAATAAAAAATTAAATTCTTAGTCCCCACATTAGGTTCAACGAAGCATGCGTACCCACTCAGAAAAATAGCCACAAGAAACGCAAGTATTAATCTAACCGTAATAACCTGCTGAATTAACCTACGTGCCCCCAAGCGTTGAGCCGCAACCTCACGCCCAAGATAAGTATTTATTCCTGGATTCGCAACCACGCCCGCAAATCCACCCATCGCCAATACAAACGCCCACGAACCGTAAGCAACAGGACCAATCTGATGCAACAAAAAAGGAAATGTAACCATAGCTAATAACGTTGAGGCTGCTCGAAAACTCGTTAGGGACACAAAAAAACCAGCGTATTTAAGCATATTTTTTTATTCTTTCTAGTTGTTTGTATAGCATGAGCCACCTAAACAAAACACCTGTATGATCAACCCCCTTAAGATGCTCTCCAAATTTATGCTTTAATGACGTTACGGACAATATATTATTTATTTCCGATGAAGCGCACAGTGCTGCTTGCATTTCATGCTTTAACTCTTGCTTAAGCCACGTATACATTGGTGGGGTAAATCCTCGTTTCTTGCGCCATCTTATTTCATCAGGAACCCAACGTGGTAATGCCTTCCGAAGTAAGGCTTTACCCATTCTTTTATGAAAATGACGATCTGGGTGGATTTTAGCTGCAAATTCAACCAAACGATAATCTAAAAATGGCGCCCTACTTTCAAGGCTATTTTTCATACTTGCTCTATCAACTTTAACCAATATTTGCTCTGGAAGATAAAACTCAGTAAGCGAAGACTGCATCGATCCCAAAGGGAATGTTGATGAAATATGTTGCCTTGTCCTATCTCGAATTTCAAGCATTCCCTCTGTTGCTTCATCTTTATGTTCTGGAGAAAATAGACCTAATGAAAAATCCCACGCGGTATGGTTGAACGCAAGTGACCAATCATCTTTTCCAAGAAAATCTAGAACACCTTTTCCTCTCCAGTGATAATGAGGCTTCAATGCATGTGCAAGTTGCTGCACAACCCGAATTTCCCGGTATTTATTCCATGCATAATAGGTGTACCAATGACTATATCCACCAAAAATTTCATCCGCCCCATCTCCGGACAACATCACTTTTAAATCCTGACGTGCAGCATGACTTACAGCATACGTAGGAAACATAGAAGGATCCCCAAAGGGTTCATCAAAATGCTCGATCAACATATCAAACGTTGCTAACATGCGTTTGGAATCAACATTAATTTCTGTATGCTGAAACCCCAGGTGATCCGCCATTAACTTTGCATAAGGCCCTTCATTTAATAGGTCATCATCAAACGTCGCGCAATAGGTCTTCAACGCAATATCCGGAGCAACCTCTTTGATGGCTGAGACAATAAGAGATGAATCAATCCCTCCTGATAAAAAAGCACCCACAGGAACATCACTTCTCAACCTAAGCTTAACTGCATCGTTTAAAATAGTTTTAAATTCATCAATTAAAATCTCTGGTTTATCTCGCCGTTCTCCGGTAAAAGAAACATGCCAATATTGATGAGCATGTAATGCACTTCGATCGTGAAGCACAAGACACTCGGCGGGTTGTAATTTTTTAATTCCCTTAAGGTGGGTCCTTGGAGCTGGAATATAATTCATCGCAAGGTACTGAGCCAAACCAGCATGGTCAATGCTTTTATCTACTTCCGGCAACAGCAGTAATGTTTTCAATTCAGATGCAAAAACTAATGTCGTCCCACCATGAATCCATGCATAATATAATGGTTTTTCCCCAAACCGGTCTCTCGCCAACACGATTTTATTTTTCTTTTCATCAACAATAGCAAAAGCAAACATGCCATTTAGATGATCAACTAATTTTTCACCATAAGCTTCATATAAATAAACTAAAACTTCTGTATCTGACGTTGTTTTAAAGCTATATCCTTTTTTAATAAGATCGGCCTTTATTTCCAGATAGTTATAGATCTCTCCGTTAAACGTTACACATACACTCCCATCGTGATTGCACATAGGTTGATCGCCATGCTCCAAGTCAATAATAGAAAGGCGCGTATGACCTAAAAGGCATCGATTATTTAATTTTCGCGTTATACCTGAACCATCAGGTCCACGGTGATGTAATGATAAAGCCATCGCTTCCGCCCATCCATCAACTTCATAGGAAAGCTCTCGCGTTGGATTAAAAAAACCAAAAATCCCACACATATTATCCCTAACCTCTACTGTCTAGAACACCATCAAAGACATCAGACCAAGCCTGAGTCGCAACATCCCAATCAAAACTTTTCATATGAATTTCAGCCGCGTTTCCCATGCGCTGTCGTAAAGCACTATCTTCAATCAATAAATTCAAATACGTTATCAAATCATCATCTTTTTCTACAAGAAAACCTGTTTTTCCATGCACAATATAATCAGGGCGATAACATGCCATTGCAATGCATGGTAGCCTACAAGCAGCAGCCTGTCCAAGCACCTGAGGATGCCCTTCATGAATACTCGGAAATAAAAAAATATCTGACTTTCTCATCTCCTCACCAAGCATCTCAGGTTTCATATGCCCAAGAAATTTTACATTTTTAAGCGTTAACGACTCCACTAAACATTTACAAGCCTCAAGTTCAGGCCCTTGTCCTGCCAATTTAAATTCAACATGCGAAAACTCTTGTGCTAATTTAACAAACACATCGGGACGTTTTCTTGCTTGAAATGAACCTACATAGAGTACAGAAATTGGCTGACTAACCGGATTGTCTACTACAACTTCTGGATAAAAAAATCGTCGATCAACACCGTTGTGAATTGTTTGTGCTTCGATACCAAAATTATTCTTCACCGTTTCTGTAACATAATGACTATTGCCGAATACAGCATCTGATTGTAAGATCAAATCCCTGCAAATACGTACCGAAAACATATTGTTCTGAAAAATAGCGGGGCTAATCGTATGTACAATATGTGTTACTAACTTAAGATCCCTCCTAAATAAATATTTTTTAATATAAAAAAAACCTTTTTCAATCACGGTATAACGAGGATAAAAAAAGATATCATATTTATTAAAAAGCAAATGGATCAATACATGCAACGTATTCCCATGCTTTCTCCAGCGAATAAACGTCATATTTGGTCGATGCTTAAACCTTGGATCAATGCCCTTAATATAAAACATCGTCACATGAAATTTTTCTGGATCCAACCGTGACACAATCTCCTTTACGGTAAGGTTCTGTGCATTTGTATTACTTTCATCAGCCCACGATGGCGTAAAAATATGAATCATATCAAAACCTCTGAAGGATGTTTTAGCATCTTTTGTCCAGCTAACAATCTTTTAAGTTTTGAAATATCTGGTGCATAAAAATTATTAGCTAAAACTGCACTTTTCTTTTGATAATATTTTAATAAAAACAGAGGAATATCATTGATCTCTTCCTGTTTATTTAATAATAATCCCGCCCCAAACTTTGCAAATTGATCAATATATCCGTTACAAAAATAATCCAACCATTTACACATAAAGCATGGTATATTTTTTTCTGCACAGTCAATAACCACACTCGATTTAAGCGTAATAACAAACCATGCCTGTTCCAAAAGCTCAGAATCCAAAGGACCCTCAATCACTTGAATCATAGCTAAATCTTCTGGTGTCACAATATTGCGGATTAGCTTTGTACGTTGCTTTACAGACTCAAAAGGATGAAGCTTCACAATAATACGCCGATGATCAGAACGTGCGATTTTAAGTAAAGGCTTGAGTATACTCCGATAGATCTCGTCAACCCTCCCCTCTCCACACTCATAAGGCTCAGAAAAAAAGATAATTAAACCTTCATTACTCCGCTCTAACACTTCTCGTCTATGCAGTGATATTTCACACATATTTGGTTTAATTAAAGCTCCTGTAGACAACATATCAATATTTGATAAATAATCGTACTCCATCAAACTACGTGTTAAGTAAAAATTTGAAGACAAAGGCTTGAGATACATAGAACAATCAAGTGCACCATGGTGAAAACTAACCGTTCTAATACCTAAAGATTTTGCAACTAGCGTAGATAACCTCATATCTGAATTATTCTCATCCCCACAAAAAAGACTATCTGGACGTAACGTTTCAAATGCTTTTTTCCAGGCTGCTTTTAAAATTAACCCACGCCGAAGAAAAGCGGGCAATGCATTAAATGCACCGTTTCTATCCAGGAGCTCAAACGCAGTATTATTTTTTATTAATGCTTGCCGAACATGGCCCCATTGTTCAAGCAATTGTTTTAGTTCAAATTGAATTGCCCTAACAGAGGGTACATATGACGCAATAGATGTCGTTCGTATATTATCCCGCTCATCAAATAATTTCGCATTCGGTTGTAACGTGACAATCAAGAATTCATAATCGCTCATCGAAGCAGCAAACTTTGAAGCATTTGTTGATACGTTCACATAAGAAGATGGAACAAAAACAAGAGGCATACTCCCATCTGCTCTTTTGAGTTGTAATTTTAGCAACCTTCTTTTTTGGTAAAGCGCATCAAACTTATTGACCAGAATTTCATAAAGCTGTTTTGATGAAAAATGAAATGCCTTCTTTACATATTCAAGCGATTTTTCTGCTCTAGATACCGTTTGATTTTGGTATAAAATAATTGCTGATTGCCCTAAAGCTTCTGAAATATAATCAGCTAAAACATGAGGGCGACTCACAAAAACAATTGCATGAGGAGGTAAGTAGGGCACTATCTCTCGACTCAAGATCATATCAAATATATGCTTTCGTAAGAGCGGTAAAATCATATCAAGCCAATCGATACCATACGTATCAACAAGTTGATCACGCATGGTATCTTGTATGTCATTTACTTGCTGATAAAATGTTACTTTTTCTATCCCACTCCAAATACTTATAATCTTACACTTATATATTTGCTCCCATTTTAAATAGCTCTCTTCCCCAGCCCAACCAAGATCAACAACCATATCCCATTTTTTTTCACGCCAAATATCACTCCATGGAGAGTCTAAAGGATGAAGTAATAATATATTCACAAAAAATTCAACTTATTTAGCATATTAAAATGATTAAACCCATTCCTTCCTGCATTCTAACCACTCAGAAAAAGCATCCCTAAGTTCAGGATGTTGCTGTGCAAGCTCAACCGTTGCCTGTAAAAAGCCTAGTTTACTTCCACAATCATAACGAGATCCTTTAAAATGATAAGCAAGAACCTGCTCATTTTTCATCAGCTCCTCAATCGCATCGGTCAACTGTATCTCACCGCCTACGCCAGTCTTTTGGTGTGCTATTTTCTCAAAAATAGTAGGCATCAAAATATAGCGCCCCACAACAGCAAGTGTTGAGGGCGCGGCATGCGGCGCAGGCTTTTCTACAATTTTTTGTACATCCAATAAATTTTTATCTATAAACGAGCCTGCAACAATACCGTAACGGCCTGTGTGAGAACGAGGAATTTCTTCTACAGCAACCAACGAGGTTTTGTGCTGTTTGAATTGCTCAACCATTTGCGCTAATACAGGTGGTGTTCCAACCATTAAATCATCCGCTAGCAAAACAGCAAAGGGCTCATTACCAACCAAATTTTGAGCGCATAAAACAGCATGCCCCAAGCCTAAAGCTCGAGGCTGCCTGACATAAACACACTCCATATCATCTGGTTTTATAGAACGCACCAATTTGAGTAAATCATATTTAGCCGCCACTTCAAGCTCTGATTCCAACTCAAATACAGTATCAAAATGATCTTCAATCGGTCGTTTCGTACGACCTGTGACAAAAATCATTTGACGAATACCTGCTGCATAAGCTTCTTCCACGGCATACTGAATCAATGGCTTATCTACCACAGGAAGCATTTCTTTAGGTGAGGCTTTTGTCGCCGGTAAAAAACGCGTACCTAAGCCTGCAATGGGAAATACAGCTTTTCGAATCCTCATCTCCATGCAAAAAATTCCAAAAAATTACTCGTTAAACTTATGCAACGCACGTTTGCAGCGTTAATTGCTCTATCGTAAACACCAATCTCTCTGCTCCAGATACACACATTTTAGCTTGAGCATGCTCAGATAAAGACAATGCTTGCTCATCATGTTTTATAAGCGCTTGCAGCTTTTTAACTGCATCCACACGATCGTCAGCAACGATACACACATCGTCATCAACTAGTCGCTCTAACATGGGTTTGTCTTTTTCAAATATCGAAAACACAAGGGTTGGAATGCCATATTGTAAAAGTTCAAAAAAACTCACCCCAAAAAGCGTTACAGCATACGTTGTGGTTTGGTATAAATGCTCCAAACTCTCCAAAGACCGATGAACCACCCAATTAAGTCGTGCTTTCTCTGGAACATGAGGTGAATGAGCAAAGGGACCTTGAACCCAATGTATTTCCATATGCGCCGGCAAACAAGCGTCTATTTCTTCTGGCCAAGTCTCACTTAGCTTTGATACATCGCTGCTACCTGTTAATACAAGAACTTTGTTCCCCGGCCTCCATTTTTTTTTATCTTTTACCGCAGGTAATAAAAAACTATTCCAGCCATAATCAACCGAGCTTGAGCATTGTTGTAACTTACAAGGTTCAATCCAAAATGCCGGAATATGAACGCTATCACAAGCATCCGCATACTTAAGATTATCAACACCAATAACTTTTATCGAAGTTCGTTTGAGCTGTCTTATCCAATGCATTAGTTGCTCATTCACCCAATTAGGATGAAGATCAAAAACAATTGCATCAGGTTTATCGTTCTGAATGAAACCCGTCACTGTTTTTTCCAAGCATAAGTCTTGAGAAAAAAACTGATATGGAATATCAGATAAACCTTTTTTTGTAACCGAATCACCTTGTATCAAAAATTTTAACTGTACATTTGGCCGTAGTTTCCATGCGTCGGCTAAAGCCAGCATACGTGATAAATGTCCCATCCCTAAGCTTGCTGAAGCATGACACACAATTAAAACCTTTAAGCTCACAAGGTGTCTCGTATTTCACTTAAAGGCCGCAAACCATCAATAGGATCCGCTCTCCAAAATCGCTCTTTATCTTCTGATGGTGCGGGTTGTTTTACACCCGTTCCATCTGCTTCTTCCCCCATCCTTACGGTTTTGATCAAAGCTTCAATTTGATGAGGCAACCAGCAATGGCCCGCTTCAAATTCCGCCCCATCCCCTTCTAAAACCAAATGAAACTCAATAACACGAGCATCCCATCGATGTATAGCACGATACATCACTGATGATTCAACCGTATGATCTGACCAACCAACAGAGCATTTTGTTGCTGCTCGTAACGTTTGAATTGCGGCTAAATTAACTTCCTTTGGAGGAGCGGGGTATACTGAAGTACAATGCAAAACGGTGATCGCATCACATCCATGCTGTCGCAATAAAGCAACAGCATGATTAACCTCATCCAGTGTGGCCATACCGGTTGAAATAATAACGGGTTTGCCTGTTTGAGCACAGCGTATTAATAAGTCATCCCATAACAACTCATACGAAGCAATTTTATAAAAACTCACATAAGGCTCTAACTCACGCACAGCATCTAAATAAAACGGTGTACACGAAAATTGGATGTTATTTTCTTGACAACGATTAGCCAACTCAGGCAAAAAATCTAACGGTAGCTCCCAAGCTTTACGCTTACGATGTGCTTCAGATTGTTCCAATACAAAAGGAATAAACAAATCTTCGATGCGAAATAACTGAAATTTGACTGAATCACATCCAATTTCTGCCGCCCTATCGATAAACTCAAAACACCGGTTAAGATCTTGACTATGGTTGCTCGAAACTTCTGCGATAAAATGTGTCATATTTTTGAATTCCATATATAAATTGCTTATGATCTCACAATAACTCTACGGATTTTTTTAACAAACCTTAGCTTATCAGTAGTTACTGTTGAATATCAAAATTGAACAATGTCAAGCCAGTTAAAATTTAACTGATCGCCACTCAGGTAAGATCAATTTAACTCATATTGGCCAGAATCATTTTTGTTAATAGAAACAACTGCCGAAGAGCACGCCAAACTCTTATCAGCTGCTTCTAAAATAGCTGTAACTCGACCTGACTCAGTTATAGATGGTAAAAACTTATCCACATCTGACAATGTTTTTTTAGAATTGTCAATATCTAAAATCATTTTTAAAAAATATTTTACACTTAAAAAACCGTATTTTCCATGTAGATTGCTATCCCCAAATATATCTGGTGTCAAATCAAAATAATATGGATTAGGCGTCAAACTACCTTTATCAGAAAGAATTTTTCTAAAACCTCGATATTTCTGGTCCGAATAAACATGTCCATGCTCACATATCAAACCTAATTCTTGACGAGTCATGCTCTCTGTTTCAGATGGATCACTCCATCCAGCAATGTGGTAGGAGGTAAAAATACAATCATTCCCTAATTTCCACCTAATCTGTGTTTCTATTAAATCCGCTATTTTTTTATTAAACTTTTTTTCCGCTACTCCATACTGAGCAGTTGCTCTTACATCTATTGGCTCAGCACCTGTAATAAATCCAGTAAGGTGAATATAATGACTTCCTAAATAATGATTAATATTTAAATTAATATCTGCCTCTATCCATCTACTATATAAATCTAACATTTCTCGTCTTTGTGTCATTACAGATGATATATGCTGAAGTTTGCCATACTCAGAATTTTTTATATCATTTTTAAGTAACAAATTAGCATCATCGTATACCTTATGATAATCAACCATCCCTAAAATTGGATTTTTAGATAATGCTTTAAGAATTTTATAGTAGGAGGCAAGTGTTGTAACTGCTGGCTTCAAGACCAAAAATGGTGAACCGCGTTCAATACACGCTAAAATTACGTTTTCATGAAGATAATCCGGCACCGCTATAATTACTGCGAGCGGTTTGGGCATATTATCTAGTGCATTTATATATGCCGTTTCATCCACCGCATCTTCCGAAGGATAAAGCCTTAAGCTATCACATACCTTTCGGTCTAAACCATATGACTCAATAGCAACTTTTAATTTTTTACCATCTCTAGAAACAATTCCAATATTATCAATAACATCATCTTTTTTTAGCGCTAAGAGTGCAGGCAATAAAACTCCTTTATCTTTATCTGTTTGTTTCACACCAGAAAGCACTGTCATACCTGTGACGTAATGCCCACTCCCAACAATTAATACATTTAACTTAGTCATAATGAATTCTCATTTTATTAATCGCATTCACACAATTCGAAATTGCAATATCTCGTGTATCTCCAACACAAATCACTTGGGCAAAACGTTCGGCATGATTCTTAGCCTTACTTATTCGTGTTCCAATTTTAGGA
>CAZTIE010000026.1:0-13824 GCA_964613645.1 uncultured Verrucomicrobiales bacterium | reverse complement strand
TCTGTGCCGATGAAATCAAAGAACTTTATGCTATCGAACGCTTAATCAAGCAAGTACTCACAAGAAAATTAATTGATGGTTTTGAACCGGTGCACGATGTGCCGGAATCACGTTTAGCTGCGCGTCCGATTCGTTCCAAAAAGCCCAAAAAACACAAGTCAGAACACAAAGAAGGGGCATTTTAAATTCTACTCCAATGCTTGCTGATTCGGTAATTCAATATCCATCGGCAATGCGTTCAAAATTTGTGAAATAACTGAAACTCCTTTCTGTTTACAATCAAGAGAGGGGTTATATTCAGTAATCTCTATTCCTAAAAATTTTTCCATTGGCATATTTTTAAAACACTCCAAAGTATCTTTTAACATAATGCCTTTTTCAACAGGTGTACCGAGCGCATCAATTTCATCGGGATCTAATCCATCTAAATCGAAGCTAACGCCAAAGGGAAGGTCATTTTGTTTGAAATGCATTAAAGCGTCATTCCAGCAATGAGCGAACCCAAATTCATTAACATCATCCATTGTGAAAACTTTAACATTCAACTTATTGAGTAATTCTTCTTCGGCAGGTTCATAAGAACGAATACCAATCAAGAACAGATTTTCTGGCTTTAGCTTGGGTTCATTGCTTAAGATTGAGGTTAAAGAGGGCGAGCCATATCCTAGCAGGGCCGCAACCGGCATGCCATGCAGATTGCCGCTTGGTGAAGATTCCGGGATATGAGCATCCATATGGGCATCAATCCAAATTAAACCATAATTCCCTATAGCTTTATGCACACCAGACCATGTACCTATAGCGCAACTGTGATCGCCGCCAATGGTGATAAATCGTTGTTGCTTTTGTGTGATAGCCCAGGTTGCCTCGGCTAATTTTTCAGAAAACTCAGCTAGATCAGCAGTGGCATCTAAACGATTTTTTTCATTTCTGCAACGAATGGTTTTTTCCCAATATTGCTCTAACTTCAGTTTTCTTTTTATGAGTTCGGGTGCTTCCTGACATCCTTGCACGCCGGCACAGTTACCGACGCTGGCACCTAAAAATCGACAACTAACCATTAACAGCCTCCTTTGATAAGAGGGCTGTTATTTTAGAAGAGTTCAAAACGGAAAAAAGATCTTTTGGGTCTTTTAAGTCCGGCACCAGATTCATTGGTATGCCAATATTATATTGTTCGGCCAATTTGTGAGTAAGCACTAATACTGAAAAATCTTCCAAGGCAAAACCAACGGAATCAAATACAGTGACTTCATGATCATTGGTGCGGCCGGGTTTTTGATTTGAAATTAATTCCCAAAGTTCAGCATGAACAATATTTTTTGCCTCTGCTTCAGAAAAGTGCTGAATTTCACCTTCAATAAAAGATTGTTCAAAAAATTCGACCACAACTTTTGCGCGAGTTAAAATTGCTTTATCCAGTTCCGTTTTTCCGGGACAATCACCGCCTAACCCATTGATGTGCACACCGGCTTGCACCCAACTGTTTTCAATCACTGTTGCATGGGCTTTGCAAGCAGTACAGACGGTAATAATATCAGCATTTTTCACAGCTTCTTCATTACTGGCACAGGCCACAAGGTTAAAATCATACGCCTGCATATTTTTTTCAAAACGTTTCATAGCAGCAGGATCAATGTCATGATAACGAATAGTTTTAATGTCTCGAACTAAGGCCGTGGCAATGGCTTGAAAATCACTTTGGGCTCCTGTGCCGATTAACGCCAAAGTCTGAGCGTTTTTTCTTGCAAGATAATCAATTGCAATGGCTGAAGTAGCTGCGGTTCTTAAGGCAGTTAATAAGGTCATCTCAGACATTAACAGCGGATAACCATTATCAACGCGGGATAATTGACCGGTGGCTATAACTGTCTGTTTATTTTGGAGAGGATTTTTGGGGTGACCGTTGACATATTTGAATGCAAAGAATTCTTTATCGGCAGTGGGCATTAACTCAATAACGCCGTCAGCAACATGAAAAGCCGGACGAGGAATTTTATCAAACTCATCCCATCGAATGAAATCATTTTTTAGCTGTTGCATTAAGTCTAATAAAAAGCCTTTTAAACCGTGTGCATGAATGAGTTCAGCTAACTTTTCAACTGATAATACATTAACCATTTTTTTTACCTCACATCATTACCAAAGAAGATATTTAGTCGGTATCTTCAGTATATAGTTATCTAAAAATTTAGCAAGTTTACTGATGCTTTTCCAGACCATTTCGGTAGGACTTTAGAGCAAATCAAGAATGGGAAACAGGCGTAGATAAACTGAATTCAAGGGCTTTAAAAAAAGGGGATTCCTGAGGCCTGATAATTACGTTCAATTAGTTCAGTCATTTTGTTATCATTAGTATGAATAACTATTTTCAGATTATAACATACTGCCGGGGCAAAAATTATTATGTATAACAGTTTTAAAAGGCAAAACATAATTAAGAGTGTTAGCTCCATTTTTTTTCTTATGGTTTTTTCTGAAGTATTTTATTATTTATTAAATATATATATCGCAAACCTGCTTTCAGCACAAGAGTATGGAGATATGGTTGTAATTATTAGAACGCTTTTATTTATGAGTTCGTTACTTACGTTAGGTGTGCAATTTTCTCAAAATCGATACCTTGGCAAATATGACATGCTGCATCAAAAAAATTTTGTAAAGGGGATTATTACCTGGAGCAAGAATATAGTCACTAAAACGTGTTTTTCCTCTATGATCATCGGCAACATTTGCATGTTACTTATAGCATCAGGTTATATTAAACAATTTAATGACTGGCAAACTTATTTTTTTCCCATTTGGCTTTCACCTGTTTTCGCATATATTTTTTGGCAAGCCTCATTGATACATAGTTTACGATATTACATTACTTCAATCCTGTTTAATAAAGTATTTTTGTATGTATTATTTTTTATTATGGCAATAGTTGCTGCTCAAATAGGCGTTAAAATCAACTTATTTAAATTAATACTATTTTTACTAAGTTCAGGTTTATTTATTCTACTATTTCAAGAATTTTTCATACGCTTTAAACTTGATCCCTATAATAAAAGTGAAAAGCCGGAATTTAAAAAACACGAATGGTGGCAGCATGCTAAAAACGTATATTTATATGATATTTTAATACAGGGAACATTTGCTCTTGAAATGCTTTTATTTGAAGTGCTTGGAAAAAATGAATCAGATCTCGGATATCTTGGAGCAATTTTATTAATAGCTGGATTAATTCAACTGCCAACCGGGGCAGTGTACTATTACATGAGGCCTCATGTTACAATTCTTTGTTCTAATAGCCAAGACAATCATCAAACATTCAGGTTTTATTCTTATCTTCGGTTATTTCCAACCTTAGTAATTTATGGGTTGATTGTTCTATTTTCAAAAGAATTATTGGCATTATTTGGAGCTAAGTATAGTCAATATTCTGATTTATTAATCATAACAACAAGTTTTTTCCTGGTAGTTTCTTTATTCCGATTAAGTGAAATCATTATGGAATTAACAGGAAAAGTCAGAAAAAGGTACTTTTTTCTGCAAATTATAGTACTATTGGCCGGTAGCGTATTATTAATACCAATATTTCAACTCTATGGTGCTATTTATGCTATATGTCTGTCTCAACTAAGTATGGTTGCTTTGGCCACATTGGTTGTAAAAAAGTATTATAAGATTAAAATATTTTTATTTTTTTAAGTTGATGATTGCATCTAAAATATGAACCTGTTAAGTTCTTAAGATACGCTTATGAAAAATCTATATGATGAATTTGTTATTCAAGCGGAGAAAACTCCGGAGAATGTTGCTTTAAGTGATTTAAAATCTGAAATCACTTTCAAGGAATTAAAAAGCAGAGTAGATTTTCTATCTGAATATCTTCATGAATTATTTTTCTTACACGAATCTAACATAGAATCTTTCCCGGTATGCGCCATTTGGCAAGATAATAAGATAGATATGGTCGTTTCCTGCCTTACTATTATGAAGCTGAATGCGATTTGTATGCCAATCGATTCATTCTTGCCTGAGAATAAGGTTTCATCGATGTTTCAAACATCAAAAGCTCAATATTTGATTATCGATAAATCTATATCAGATCATAATACCTGGTTGAAAAAAAAATTTAAAGGCCAGACAATTTATCCGGAAGTTATTTCATATCAGCGGGACCCTGCCAAGTTTTTTAGCAAGAAAATTTTTAGCAAAAATAAAATTGCTTATCTAATGTTTACTTCCGGGTCATCAGGCAATCCAAAAGCCGTTATGGTACCCCACGCCGGTTTACGTCAAACTCTCATCTCAATTCAGCGGTTTACTAATTTCTGTTCTGACGATGTATTCTTATCGTTAAATACATTTGTTTTTGATATTCATATTTTAGAAGTTTTTTTACCTTTGATTACTGGTGGAAAATGTATTTTTGCATACAATGAATTTCTTCATGCTAATTTGGAAAAAATGCTTAATTTGCTCAAATTAATTCAACCAACGTACATTCAATTAACTGCATCTATTTTAAATCAGCTTATGGGACAACTGGATCTAAAAATATTTCATGATCTCGTAAGCCAGTGCAACCTGATTTGTGGTGGTGAACAAGTGACACCTGAATTGGCAGAAACATGTTTATCGCTTTTTAAGCGTGTTTATCATGCTTATGGCCCAACTGAAGCAAGTATATGGGTCGCTTTTGATCGAATTATTTCAGCGAACGATATTTTTATTAAAAACGTAGTTGAAAATAACAAAATTTATGTTTTGAATAGTGATTTTGAACCTGTGGGCCATTTGCAAGAAGGTGAGCTTTATATTTCCGGCATTGGATTATTTTCCGGCTATCTAAATGACCCTGAAAAAACTGAAATGAACCTTATTGATAATATCTTTTATGATGAAAGACATGATCAAAAATTTTATCAAAAAATGTATAGAACAGGCGATAGATTCCGAAAACTTGATAATGAAAAATATCAGTTTATCGGGCGCAGTGACCGACAAGTTAAAATCTCAGGTGAATTATTAGTATTGAATGAACTGGAAGTAATGCTCAACAAACTTGAACAGGTTGAGAATAGTGCTGTCATTTTGACTACTGACAAGAATAATCTTTACATTTTTTATTCATGCAGTAAAAAGTATTCATCCGTTGATACGGATAGCAGCCATATCGAGACTTTTTTACAAAAAGAATTTTCTTTTTATTGCCCGTATACATTAGTACAATTAGATGATATGCCATTAACGATCAGTAATAAAATAAATTATGGAGAATTACAGAAAATTGCCGCCAAACATGAAGATTTAAATAGTGAGAAAAACTTTGATCCGACACTTCCTCTATGGGAACAGTGATTTGGAGTAGTAGAATATTATGAGTCGCTTTTTAATCAAGACAATAAAAACGAAAGAGGTTTCTGGTGAATTATTTAAAAATTCCTACGCTCTTTATAAAAAATATCGTCGTGACACTAACTACAATATTTTTGTTAAAGACTTAAAAAAATGTCTGTATTTTATTTATATTTACGATAAAAAATTTTTAGAATTAATTGGTTTTTGTTCTGTGTCAAATCTTTTTGATGTGTTTGAAAAGAATAATGTGATTATTTTTTCAGGGGAGGCAGTTATTCATGAAAATTATACTAACAAAAAATTATTGCAAACTATTTACTGTAAGCATTTTTTGAATGTTAAATTATCGTATCCTTTCAGGAAGGTTTATTTTTTAACAACATGCGATAATTTTAAAATATACTTATTAATGGAACGATATTTTTCAAAATTTTATCCAAGATGGAATTGTAAAATGCCTAAAAACATTCAATCTATTATTGACGCATCTATGAACCGTCTCTTTCCAAATAAATATATATCTGAAAAAGGCATTATCAGAAATTATTCAGAAGCCTGCCCTTTAAAACAATCTGCTGCAAATATCACTCCTAAAATGATTTTTTTAGATAAAAAAACCGATTTTTTTCAGAAAATTAATTCCGGCTGGCGAGAAGGAGATGAACTGGTTTGTATAGGTTTATTGGGATGGTTAGATTGTTTATATTTTTCTTTTAAATTTATAATAAGTTATTTATCAAAACACCCTATTAAACGCGATTAGATTAATTTTAGATCTGAATTCTTAAAAATGAACACTACCAGTTTATTTTTTTAGATGAGAAAAATATTTTTTTTATTAAACCTTTTCTAAACATTAAAAAAATTTGTTTCCATCCAAATATGTTTTTATACGTTCTGAATATAATGAAATAATATAGCAGCTTTGAAAAAAAACCCGAAATGAGTAACTCTGCTCTATTACCACAGAGTAAATTACCAATCGACTGAGTACCCAAGGAAAGTATTAGCCCAACTTGTTTATATTTGAAGTTTTTACATTTCTGTTTATTCACGATACTTAAAAAACTTTTGGCCAGGTAATAACCCGATTGATAGGCCGCACTGCCTCGGGCTGGAACAAAGTACTGTTTTCCTTTGTGCACACAATAGGGAATGGTTGAACAATCTCCTATAGCAAAAATATTGTCAAAACTTTCAGATTGGGTAAATTTATTCGTCAAGATAAAGTTATTGTCTGCTTTTTTGAGTTTGACCATATTTGCAAGGCAATTGACGGGTTGAATGCCTCCGGCCCAAACGATTAAATCCCCTTTGATGCGGAGGCCATTTTTTGTCAGAATCAAGCCGTCATTTTCTTCAAGCACTTCATCATTCAAAATCACTGAAACTTGTTGATTACACAGTTCATGATACACGGCTTGAGACAGAGTTTCTGTGGCTTCCGTAACCAACCTATTACTCGCTGTGATTAGAGTTAAACTCAGGTTTGGTATATTTTTAACTCTAAAGAGATGTCTTAAATCACAACAAAATTCTACACCCGTACATCCTCCACCAATAATAACAACTGTTTTCTCACCTTTTTTTAAGATTAATTTTTCAACTTCAGCCTTAAGTTTAAGGCAATTTTGTAATGTGTCGATGCAATGAAGATTGTTAAATTTAATGTTCGGCTGTGAAATAGAGCCTAGTGATAAAATCAGATAATCAAAGATTATTTTTTTAGAATTATTGTTTAAATCATAAATTTTAATGAATTTATCTTTAAAATTCATTTCTGTAACATTGGAATTAATGAATTTAATACCGAGTTGGTTTGAATAAAGTTTATATTTAACACAAATATGTTCATGCGATAAAGATCCTGTTGCTATATGATAAAGTAAAGGCTTCCATAAAAAGAATTCTTTGGCATCTATCAATATAATTTCAAAATCTTTCGATCTATTCCACTTTGCAAAATTTGAAATAAAAGTCAAACCTGCAATGCCGCCGCCAATAACCACTATCCGTTTTTTCGTTAAAGATTTCATTGATGGTATCAATGCAAAAAATATAATAACATTATTGCAAATATGATCTGTTTACGCAATGCTGACAGAAAATGATTTCAGTAAACATGGTAATAGGCGAAAATTATTATAAGAGCAACAGTGTAAATAAGAGGCATTAGCCAGCGTGCGGTATGTTCCAGAATTTCTGAAAGTTTAAGTTTTCCGTGTTTTCCAAGGCTATTGAACAATATGGTGAGAAAAATAACGCTGCAAGCGAAAAAAAAGGTTGTAGAAATAATGGAACCTAATAACACTTGATAATTCACTTTGGGCAATGAATCTTTAATAACCCATTGATATGCAATGATCGCAACCAAACAGGAAATGGAGACGCCTAATTTGGAGCCGAGTTGTTCCCTGCTTATCCACAAAATGGAACAGGACAGTATTCCCAGGATAATCATTGGCAAGAGAATTTTTGACAAATAATAATTAGAGTGGCGTGCTAATGTCAGGCTAACATTGTACTGGCTGTGATCCTTGTGAAACTGAAGGTCTGAACTTGTAGCAACATAGGATGAATAACCTTTTAAGCCCCATTCCGCCAATTGAGCCGATTCAGCTATTCCTTCATAGGGGTTCAAGGGAATAAATCGCAATTGACCTGAATTATAGAGTAATGAACGAAATTGGATTGTGATATCATGCGCATCAAAAGGAAATTTCCTGAAATTCATTTTTGCGAATACTTCTGCGTTAAATCGTTCGATATATTGTACACTACCATTCGGTTTCACAATCAAAGCTTGACCCTCTATCAGGCGGCCTTTCCGGGCATTCAGAATTTCAACGAAAGGAGACCAGATATTTTCTCGGGTGAGTGTTTGATTTAAATTAGGTCCGGTAAAATACGTGAGTTTTGAAAATCTTCTTTTTATCGAGTCATCCTGCCATTGCATAATTAACGTTGCGTCTATTTCAAGTGTTTGTAACCAAGGGTTAACCAGAGACACATCTTCCAAAAATAAAGCTATTTGGACATAAGTAGGGGCTGTTGATTTTGGTAAAGTTATGCCCACTGCTCCAAAAACAGGCTGAGCAATAGTTAACCAAGCTAATAAAACATAAAAAAATAATTTTTCCATAATTCAGAGTATAGCTGATTTTTGATTGCAATATCTATTGCAATCAAATTTTACTCTAACTATTACAGATCCAGGATATTTAGATTGACATCCGTGGTATGGTTGTTGTCGCGGGCTGCTTTAGCAAGGCATCTCTATGTTCTTCCACATCTATCCGCAGTGTGGGTTTTTTGGCATTAGATTTTAACGCGGCTCTTTTATTCCTGATTTCAATTGTCTCGGCAATCGAGGGTATATACTTTTTCGATGTACCATTTTTTTCAATAAGGACATTTTTCCCAAGACTGCTTAACCAGATGCAAGCTTTCCTCACTAATTTTTTATTGGTACCGGTAACCACATAATTGTCATCTTTGAGATTCCTGGTAATGTATTCAATGCTGGCGTTATTATTTGCATGTGAGTCTGAAGCGATAAAAGTACAACCGTTATTTTGGGTTGGTTTGATATTTGCCAGTAATATTTCACCCTTATTACGGCTGATAGTTTGATATTCTTCGGCAGCACTTTCTAACCTTTGATTTTTGGCAAACAAAGAGGGTTGCAGAGAATGCAGGGACTCAATTCTTAAATCCGCTTCGGATATCACAGCGGGGGTTTTTTCTTCAATGGATTTTCTGTTCAGAGATATTAAATAGATTTGTTGGGCAAACGTTGAAATCAGCTTTTCAAGATCCGCTTGCAGAGCATTGAGCTGTGCCAGGTATTTGAACTTGACTGAAGCGGGATTAGAGAGTTCCTCAATATGCTTAGGAAAGCAGGTTTGCAATAATTCGAGTGTTTTTTGTGCGCTCTCTAATTTTCGCTTGAGTGCATTCAGGCCAATAGAGGCAGCCTGTGTCCGTAGCAGATGATCATATATCCCAGCTTGTGTGTTGAGTTTTTCCAGAGTTTCCTGAATATGCTTTTGCATAAATTTATGGCAGCATTCATCTTTTAACCATTGCTGGCATTGAGCAAGCTTGATTTGATTTTTAGCTTGTGATTTTTGAATTTGTTCTAACTCAACGAGCTGTGCTTTTACGTTCTGTAAAATACGGTGTCTTAAATTTATTAATGGGTCGTCTTGTTGGGCAATTAGATCAAATTCATTGTTATCATACATTAATGTTTTTAAAATAGATTGCAATCGCTGCTTTTCTTCCCCTATTATTTTTGTTTGCTCATCAAACTCGCGGGTAAACTGTTGCAATGCCTTCAAAACTTTTTCACTTCTTAAAAACGCTTTTTGAGTATCACTTAAACGAATTAAAAATCTTAAGGGATAGGGATATTGGTGATTAATAATATTAAGGAAGTGATTCAGGTTTTTTTTGACGCGTTTATTATTTTTATTATGAGCTTTAACATTATGATAAGCATCAGCCATATCAAAATTATTTAAGTAATCACGCACCTTGTCAAAATTAACAGTTTTTTCTGTATGTGTACGCAGCAGGTATGATATTTGCTTATCAGCTTCTGCTAAAGTCATATTTGGCAATGGTACTAACTCGTCTATTTTTCTTATGACTTCATTTATATTAATTTCTAATTCGTCAGCCTGCATTTGAAATCGTTGAATTTTTTCTGTAGTGCCTTCAGCGTTTTGATCCATATCGGACCTTAGTCTATTTATCGATTTGAGTTTAAGTGCTAATCGTTCTTGTAAATCTTCAAGTTCCAGATTTTGCGCGCTAACAAACGTATCTTTTGCTAAGCTTTGGATAATGAACTTTAGTTCTCGGCCTTCGTCATTATTTTTAAATACATCAAGGTCAAAGTTCATAGAAGTAACCCAAGTTCTCCTACCTTGATAAGAGAAATATGTGTCTGAATTGGATTGTGACGGTTTTATTCCGGTAGCCATAGAATAAAGAGTCAAAGCAAGTTGAAATTTTTGCATGACCACAAGGTTATAAGGTTTATCGGGACGAGGGTGGAAGTCGGCGGGCATGTAGCCTTTTGTTTCCAGTAACTGGTCTTCATCGTTTTTGAAAAAATCTTTGCTGCTAAAATCGGCGGGATCATCAACTTTTATTAAAGACTTCGTATCAAGAAAAAAAACATCGCCTTTGTCGGTAACACCAACATTACCGGGTTTAAAATCAGGAAAAACCACTCCTTCGGCAAGAGAGCGATTAATCATTTTGGTCAATTTGGCGCCAAGATTAATTGCTGTGTCTAATCCGGCGCTATGCTTTATGTGTTCTCGTATTGTACCGTGTTCAAATAAAGGGGAAAGATTAACGCGATAGTTTTCCGTATTTTTATTTTTCGATTTAAAATTGATATAAGTGTACCGCTCCGGCACATAGCTTTGGGTCAATACTGAAGCCGACAGCGCTTCTATTGCTTCTTCACTGTAAGTTGAGTACTTTCCGATAGCGATTACATAATTTTTTTCTGTATCATCTACTTGCAGCACGACATTATTGCCAACGGATAATACTTTAAATGTGACATCAGTTGAATACTCCGAAAGTGATTTCAAAACAAACTGCTTCAAAAGTATTTGTCTGGCTTTGTAGTTTAATTCTTCTTCATAAAGAGCCATCTCTGATTCGGCAGTATCCGGGTTATCTGCCCGGTATTTTAGAAGGGCTGCTTCTTTGAACTCATCTAACTCTTTTTGTTGTTCATCAGTGGCTGCGGCTGTCTCGATGTTATCCAGAAAATTGACAATATCCATGTGTTTGAATGCTGACAAAATTTTCTTACGGCGTTTAATGTTTTGTTTGTCGCCAAGCTTACTTAGAATATAGTCAAGGCGTTCCATCAATTCAAAATCATTCAATTCCGGAATACTGGATTTTGGTTTGCGTAAATTCTTTTTAAGGAGCTTTTTCTCCGGTTTCAAGATAAAGCGTTCCTTTTTTACGTTTGGTTTGAATTCCGATTTAGATTCTGGCTTTAATTCTGAGTCCGATAACATGCTTACCGCCTTTTTCGGATAATTCTATAAGTTTATTTTTCCATTATACATGTTATAGCTTAAGGAAATATCTATTGGATATGGGTATACCTGCAATGGATGTCACCCAAATTTCATTCGCCCTTCTATTCAGACAGACGAAGCTTTTTAATCACTGTATTTAGCGATTGAGTCAGATCAGGCGCATCATAGTTTGCTGCGATTGCTATGAGATCGGAAAAGTTTGGAATAACCATTATTCGAATATACATGCCATCGGCAGGATCACTATTTAACAAGTTTCGGGCTTTATTAATATCACTTAATGCCGCGTCCACCTTTTTTTCTTTAACGGCCACAAGCATGCTTTGGCTGCTTCTATAGGGTTTAATATTAGCGTTAGAAAATTTCTGTTCGGCATACTCAACAAATGATGAATCGGCCAAAACGCCAATACTTGTATTTCTCCCAAAATTACTTTGCGGAGTGAGATCACTAAAACGGCTGACTAATAAAACCAGGTTTAACTTGGCATAAGGAATAGAAAAATTAACTTTTTTTGATCTTTTCAACGTGGCGCTCAATCCACCTATCGCAATATCAACTTTTGAATTGGCCACAGCTTCAATTTGAGCATTGGCAGTTGCGTACGATAAATATTTAACAGTTACGTTTAAGTATTTGCTGATTTTGTTGATTAGCCAAATATCACTTCCTTCGAAGTGTCCGTCTTCTAAATATACAATAAATGGCGGGTAGCTTTTGTCTGGAATGGCTACGGTAATATACCCCTGATTTTTTATTTGCTGCAGTTTAGTTTGAAGACTGTACACAGGAGTAAACATCAGCATTAAAATACAAATAGAAAATATCCCGGATAACATCTTGTATTGTGTAGGCATAATAATTATTACTCTGATTTAGATTGATTCAAAAGAGGATCTTAATGTTAATTAAGACGACACTAAATGTAAAGAAAGTATTAGGTTTTAACGGCTTTAAAAATTCCCTGCATAATTTGAGCAGGTGTTGGCGGACAGCCCGGAACAATGACATCAACAGGAATAATATCGCCAATGCCATTCTCTGCCGCGTAACTGTTTTTAAACACTCCGCCGCACCGGGCGCAATCACCCACAGCAACGACCCGCTTTGGCTCCGGCATTGCTTCATAGGTTTTGATTAACGCCTCACGCATGTTTTTGGTGACGGGGCCTGTAACCAGCAATAAATCAGCGTGACGGGGACTCGCCGTAAAATGGATGCCGTAACGTTCAAGGTTATAAAATGGATTGCAGGCAGCATTAATTTCCAGTTCACAAGCATTGCAAGAACCAGCGTCAACCAAACGAATTGCCAAAGCCCTCCCAAAATGTTTAGCGATGTTTTTCTCAAGTGCTTTTCCCACGCTTTTGACAGCATCATCTTCCGGCGGGGAAAAGTTTTCTGTTTTAATACCGGTTCGTATGATTTTTTTGATGAATGTCCACATATTAACTGTGCTCTTATTAACTGTTTTGGTTAACTGTCCTGGCCGCTGTAACTTAAGTTAAACGACTTATTAATCAGCGGGAAATCTGCAACAATGTTATCAATAACGGCGTGTTCAAGCGCCAGCCAGTTTTGCCAGGATGGATCGTGAAAATGACACCATGCGATACGATGATTTGGATCGATCCGGACAGCGACACATACGGGCCCCCGCCAGCCTTCTACGCAGCCAATACCGATATCAGATTGTGCCGGCGGCTTACTAAGCGGTTGCCTGGTTGACTGCCGCATCATCCTTAAGAAATAATCGATCATTTTAATACTTTGCTGACATTCTCGAAAGCGAACATTAACGCGTGCCGTCACATCACCGCCGGTTTCTGTTACCGGTATAAAATCAATTTCTGTGTAAGGAAAATATTGATTGACGGCTCTTACATCTAACGCTACATCACTTGCCTTGGCCGCGACACCAAGTAATCCTGAACATCGGGCCGTTTCCCGACTGATGACGCCGGTGGTTTGTAAACGGTTTTGTAATCCATGATGATGACTGTAAATATGCTGTAATGTTGATAATTCGGATGTAATAACAGCGAGTTGTTTTAATAAACCGTTAATGATGTCATTGTTCCACTTGTCCATTGTTTGGTTTGGAACAATGGCGTCCATCATATATCGATGACCGGTGAGGGTTGCGTTTTCTCTGACGAGTATTTCTTTTAAGATTGAAAATTGTGCGGCCAAACCGGAAAATCCGGTATCATTAATAATCGCGCCTATATCACCAATATGATTAACGAGTCGTTCACGCTCTAATAAAACAGACCGCATAATGGCTGAATCAGTCTCCACTTGAATGCCTGATTGCTTTTCGCAAGCCAATGCAAACGCATAACTGTATGCAACAGTGGTATCGCCGCTAACTCGTCCAATCAATTTGTTA
>CAZTIE010000025.1:0-13974 GCA_964613645.1 uncultured Verrucomicrobiales bacterium | reverse complement strand
TTCACTTTGCTGATTCAGTGTTTCTTTTACGTGAAAATTCATTTTATCTAAAATTCAAGACTATAAGATCACGGATTATCTGGCAAAGCTTAATAACATGATGATGCGTATTGATGAAATCATTCATGGTGATCGCTTCTATCATGAACTGTCACGTTTTATTCCATTAGATGTGCAAGAAAGGACGTTAAAAAAGGAAAAATTTAAAGATTTTTTAATTTATGAAACAAAATTACTGTTATCTGAGTTAAAAACGTTGGTTGATGGTGAGGAAAAAGCTCATGAATTTCAGATGTAATTCAGGATGCTCGCTGCTATTTCAGGCTCATTATTCAACCTGAAAAACTTCCAGGTTGAAATATGCCTCACTGCCTGCGCAATTGCTCTGCAACTTCAATCGTCACACGTGCCACTTCAAATATCTCTTGGATAGGGATAGGTGTCGCCTTCCCACCCTCCATGGCATCAAGAAAAGCGGCCACACATGCCGCTTGCCCTTTGTCTTGCCGCAGCAAATTCATCTTAGAAAACCCAGGCCATCCAAACCCTTTCAATTTACGAAAATTATCCAACTGAAGCACACGCCCTGCCGCAAAAACTTCCACGCGCTCTTTTGCAAAACTCGCTGCACCATTTGCTAAATAATGAATCGTTCCAAACGAACCATCAGCAAAACCAAGCATAATCGCCGCTTTATCCTCGAGTACACTCACATGCGGATTATCCCCCATGCGTCGCGCTTGAACCGAAACAATCTCCGACCCCACGAAATAGCGCATTAAATCAATAAAATGACAGGCCTCACCAAGAATGCGCCCGCCACCAACGGCTAAATCTTGCGTCCAATGGTCTGCTGGAATAGCCCCTGCATTCATCACCATCATCAACGATTTAGGTTCTTTGATGGGCGCAAGCAATGCCTTCATTTTTTGTACATGCGGCGAGACTCGACGATTATACCCCACCATAAGATGCCGTTTTTTTTCAGCGGCTTCGGCCGAATAATAAGCTGCTTCAACCTCCGCCAAGTCTTCCAACGTCATCGCCAGGGGTTTTTCAACGAACACGTGTTTTCCTGCATGAAGCGCTTTTGCAGCCAACGATGCATGCGTATGATGGCGTGTGACAATCGCAACCGTATTAATAGCCTTATCTGCAAGCAAGGCCTCCACATCGGTTGAAGCTTTCAAAAATCCTGCTTTTTTGCCATGAATCACACCACTTACGCCACCGGAGCTTACAACGGTGTGAAGCTGTGCCTCTTTCGCTTTAAACGCCGGAATTAACACACGCGAAGCATAATTCCCGGCGCCAATAAACCCAAGCACCGGTTTTTCGGGATTAATCTTTTCATCGAGGTTTAAATGCACTTCACGACAATGTCGCGCCGCAGCATCACTCGGGTAGTGCAAAATAATACCCAATGCCGCACGTTCTCTGATTAAAACCTCGTAAGCCTTTTCTGCACTCTCAAATGCAAAGCGATGCGTCATCAGCGGTTTTACATTGAGCTGACCGCTCGCCATCATATCCAATACGGCTTCAAAATTACGTTGCTCTGTCCAACGAACAAAACCAATCGGATAATCAATCCCCTGTTCTTCGTACGTTGGCTCATAGCGCCCCGGGCCATAGGAGCACGAGACTTGAAAACTTAATTCTTTTTCATAAAAATCAGCTCGATTGAGTTCTAATCCAACAACCCCCACCAAGACAATACGCCCTCGTTTTCGACTCATCTGAGCGGCTTGCGTCACCGGATCGTTTGATTTGGTTGAAGCTGTAATCATCACCGCATCCACGCCATGACCTCGACTAAAGGCGAGCCCTGCACTGACTAGATCTTCCCCCTGTCCAGGATTACAGGTTTCAGCCCCAAACTGACGTGCTAAAGCAAGCTTACTTTCGTCAAAATCAATGGCCAATACACGACATCCGTGCGCTCTTAGTAACTGAACCGCTAACAGCCCTATTAACCCCACACCGGTGACCACAACCGCCTCACCCAAGGTTGGTGCTACCAATCGAATGCCTTGCAGGGCAATACTTGCAACCACCGTAAAGGCCGCCGACTCATCATCCACACCATCAGGAATTCGAGCGCACAAGCGCTTAGCTACGGTGACAACATCGGCATGCGGACCGTTTGAAACAACCCGATCACCTGCTTTAAATTCAGTGATTTCTTGAGAGACCGTAGAGACGATACCCACATTACAATACCCAAGCGGTAACGGTTGAGCTAATTTAGAGCGTACGGCATCCAGTGTTGAAAATAAACCGTCGGTTTTGACCTTATCAAAAACGGCTTTTACCTTTTCAGGTTGTTGACGCGCTTTTTGAAGATAAGAAGCTTTTCCAAAATCAACGAGCATACGCTCGGTTCCTGCTGAGATTAGTGTTGTACTTGTATTAATTAAAAGCTTCCCCTGACTAACTTGGGGCGCGGGGGCTTCTACCATCGTGGTATTGCCTTGCGTTAGATCTTGTAAAATTTGCTTCATGCATGGCCCTTTATTTAGTTCGATTCAAGCATAATGTCATCAAAATTTTTTTTATAATATCTCGATTAACTCGTTGGAAATATGCGTTTAAATAACGGAAAAAACAACCGAGAAGATGTCTTACCAAGATTTAATAGCAGCGTTTTTACTTCTCTCGTCCTTGATTCTGTTGCTAAAGAAAATCCATATGCAAATAACACTATAACAACAAAGACAATCATTCCATACAGTGCATGCTTAATATCTACTTCCCAATGAGATGCTAAACTTGCTTCTAATAATTTTAAAATAGGATAATGAATTAGATACAGTGTATAAGAGCAAGAAGAAATACGTGAAGATAGCTCAAAATAAACCTTTTTCTTACTCAAACATATATCATGTAACATAATATAAAGGAACACAGCAAAGCAAATCGCCGTTAAAGAATCTCGTACTTTTGCAGGCGCTATGTGTAAATGTGAGAGAACAGACTCACTCACTAATGCCAAAAAGAAAAACCCAAGACTTGCCTTTCTTGCTTGAATATTTACATAAAAAAATTTCATTGGTTTCATCAAGTAAATTAAAAATCCTAGCAACCAAAGCAAAAAATAAAACGACTTATCTGCCCCAATCAAACACAAAATAGAAATGGCTAAGCCAAGAAATATCACCATATTGCTTACGCCCTGGCGCCTCATAAACCCCATCACAAACAAAGGGAATAACAAATAATACCAAAACTCATTGGACAAACTCCATAGAGGCCCATTATCCGCATAAGTATCCGCAGTAATAGTCTGGAGAAACAACATATTTGAACAGAAACAAGTAAAATCAATTTTAGGATATACGTTATGCTTAAGAAGCATCACATAACCTAAATACGTAATCAACGCACTAAAAACAAGGGCAGGAACCAAAACAACATACAAACGCACCAAGCGATTAATAAGATAGCTATACCATGAAAAAGTATGTTGCTTGATTTCAAGATAAACATTTGATGCAATAAGAAAGCCACTTAAAACAAAAAAAACCATCACTGACTCAGCGCCAAATCCGCTAAAAAAATAGCACACCTTAACAAAAAGTGAAGGCGCATGAAGCTCATCATAAGCAAGAAACAAAGCACTCCGTAAGTGACCTAATAACACACTTAGCGCAGCAACGCCTCTGATAAAATCTAAGTGCTCTGACGCTCGTGTATTTCGTAAAACTTCCATTTAAACAATACTCCTGGAGTAGCCCCAATGGCACTAAGTTAAGGAAAAAACATTATATAAACATCTAGTTACTTGATGAACGCATCACCTTCGCAGATAATTAGATCCTCTAATAAATAATAAATGCAGAAGGATCCGCGTTGTGACTATTATAGGTCTTCGAAAATAAATAGATAGACTTTAAAAAAAATCGTGGTATACTAGTATTTTGTTTGAAAATTCGTTTTTGATCAAAAAACGATCGTTTATTACTCGGGGCCGTCTGCCTACTTTTAGAGTATAGCATCTTCCTCCCCAAATTTATCCTCAATATCTCTGTTTTGTTTAATAATTTTAGTACAGGTCTCATGGGTCACTTTGTTAAATGAAGTTTATGAATGTCGATAAACCCACATTGGCCACGACATGAATTTAATCAATCAAATTGTTTGCTATTTGGACGAATTAAGGAAGGATTCAGGAAGTTTTCGTATTATTTTTCACTTAAATAACCGCTTTAAATTTTTGTCCCGTACGAAGGTGAAACTTACACAATAGATAGCTCTATTTTTAACCACATAATTTAATTAAGAAAAAAGGGTTATGAGGTGCGGAATGTCAGGTTTATAATAACAAAATTATAGTTCAAGAAAAAACAAAAATGCATAAGAAAATCTTTGAATTAGCAGGTATTCGACCGGAAGCGATCCTAGTGCCTAATTCCTGGGGAATTTAAGATAGTGCTTTCAATCAGTTCCGGTATATCACTAACGATAGCTATAGCTGTATTACAGTACTTCATAAATAGCCTTCCTGAACCCTGCTTTCATTATTGCTTTATTCGAAGCTATATTTTTTCTCTCCGCAAAAATAACTGGGCTATGTTCTTTAAAAGTATCTGCTATTAACGTTAACAAATGAGTATAATATCCTCGATTACGATGAGCTAAAGGTGTAACATAATCATACAGCATCATTTTTGATTTGTTATCAATCAATTTATTTATTTCACCAACAAAAAAAGTCGGGGCAAAGGTTGACCAACCACAACATAAAATTTCTTGCCTTTCATCGACCAAACATAAAAACATGTTTTTGTCTTTAATACGTTGATAATGATACATTTCTAATTTCATATTATTCAATATAAACAAATCATATAAATCAGCGAAGCTATCAATAACAACCAATTTAAACTGCGGCACGACACCATGATTGTTGCTCAAATAAGCATAGTATTCTATGTTGCGATTTAGACGCATACACCACTTCACACAGCATTTTATTTTATAGCGTAACAATATTAAATTCTTTCTAATTTTCTCAGTATGTATATTTTTTTGAAAAAAATAACATAACCAACCTTTTGAGCTAACGGGTATCAATCCAATATACACATTCCTATTACTATTAGAAAAGCGATGTTTATAAACTTCTTGTCCCAAACCAAAATCAAGCGCTTTTAGCTCTTGCTGACTGCAAAATAGTGCTGTCTCATATAATAATATTTCTAGCGGTGAATAATCCAGGTACTTAATATTAATGATTGGTGTATGCCACAACAAAGTTTTATCAAATAACATACCATAATGCATGGCGACAACTTCATCATTACACTTTAATATCGTAAGTAATTTATTCTCGGTATATGCTAAATAAGTCGCAATTCGGCTTTCTGTATTAAATGCACTATTAACACTCTCGTAAGCCCAGCGTCTTTTATGCATATCAGCTAACATAAGCATCTGTTCATGTGCCACTTTCCCCACAAAATGCTCGATTTCAACGTTATATTTTGCCCGAAGTTTATTGCTATGCCGTCTTAAACTTTTCTTTTTTGTAATAAAACTAAAGTCAGAATTAGCACCTGGTAAACATTCAAATATATTCGTTTTACAATCTAACTGAAAACTTCTTGGTTGAGCATCTAATGTAAGCAAAACATTTTCTATCAGCACCGCATCAACCAGATATTGTTTTGCATCTTCTTTGATAAACTGAAGAAAAGCAGACATACAAGCTTCATGGCAAAAAAAGAAATTATAATCAAAAAAATCACAACCGATTAATTCAAAACAATCAAGTTTAACACCTCGATGCCGTTTTCGGTTCAGTGTAAAAGTAGCAGCACCTAAAATCTCATCACCTTGCCAGGCAAGATAAGCAAAGAATGGTTGCTTTTTTGAACAAGAAAGCGCAACGATTTCTTCAGCTGAAGGTAAGTTGAATGGCGCTTGATTGCGCTGACTGTTAAATTTCTTTAAAAATAAATGCTTATTCGTAAGTGCAGTAAATTCATATGTCATAACTTATTTACTTAAATATTTGTTTCATTAATTTTTCAAAACCACACAACTTGGCTTCTATTCTATATTTATTCGTTAAGTTACCGAGTGTTATTCGACCAACCCAATAAGGCCCCTTGTTTTTAACATCGTAGTTAACAAAGGCTCTTGAATAGCCTTTACGTTCAACACATCTTTTCTCACGCTGCGACACCTCTTTAACCCCTCCAAATGGATAACTATAGAAATTAGAATTATATTTATCCTTAAACTGATCGCAGCGCTCAAAGTCAACATTCAAATCCCGAGTAGTTAAAGAAGATAGAATAGGGTGATCGTATGAATGACAAGCGATTTTATGCCCCTGCTTTTTCATCTCATCAAGTTCAGAGGATATCAGCCCCGTAAATCGACTGTCATATAAAGCAGCATCAATAGATTGAATAATACATTCGTAACTATATTGAGCTTCTGTTTCCATTAATAATTTATCAACTAAATTAAAATTTTTTAAAATAGATTCATAAATATAAGCCCATAAAGAAAACCTATCCTTTTTGTTTGCAATATCAAATTTAAGTGATAGTATTTCATACACTCCGGTTGGAATATACGAGACCCACATTAAAAGCCTATCAACCCATAAGGTTTTTCTACCATCCTCAAAGTAACATGAAGGTACAAAAAAAATTCCTTTAAAATCAAATGATTCAAGAGAGGGCACTGCAACCAAAAAATTATTTCTATAACCATCATCAAATGTAATTAAACAAGAATATTTTATATTTACATCATCGGTAACCACGGTAAAGCGCCTATTAATAACCTCCAACTGCTTATTAAATGCACTTTCTTGGCATGAAACACCTAAGTGCAAAAGATCTTCCTCGAAATGAGAATCGGGTAAAACATTATGATATGTCACAATAGTTGGCTCATTACGTGAAAAAAAATACATACACTTAAAAATACCCACGTGATAAGCAAGCATGTAAAATAATGTCAGTATTTTATCTTTCATTCTAAAAAGTCCCTTACGTGCTGGGCCTCTATCATTATGGTATTACCTTGTATTAAATCCTGTAAAATTTGCTTCATGCTATTTCCTGAAGTAATTCATTTTCAAATGCATGCGCGTGCTGTTCATAACTTGTATCTCCATCAATGAAAATACGACACCACAACTCCATGCACAATAATGCAAAAATTGGATAACTATAATCTTGCTCACCAAGCCTATCTTCAATAATAAGCCTTTGAACCGATTCATACTTAAATAAACCTCGTTGAGTTAAGCTTTTCTCACCCAGCAATTCATCCACTAACTCTCTTAAATCATGCTTTAACCAATCACGTAATGGCACTCCAAAACCTACTTTAGAACGGTAAATAACAGATTTAGGCAAATAACGCTCAGCCATTTTTTTTAAAATCCATTTCCCATGACGACCATGTTGCTTAAACTTTGTATGAATACGTGATGCACATTCAGCCACACGCTTCTCTAAAAAAGGGACACGAACCTCAACACCATGAGCCATGCTCATCTTATCCGTGTAATTAAGATTATGATCAACAAGAAAGTAACGCCGCTCTAAATACAACATTTTTTCCAATGCATTTTTTTCAGGCCGATTCTTAAGTTCATCTAACAAGCCTGCCATGGGATTATCGCTGAGCTTATTTTTTATTTCATCCGTGAAAAGCTCTCGTACTATTTCAGGTTTAATCCAATAGAAATAAGATAATAATCTCGCATTGTTTGATTCACCTGCATACGCAAACATTTTTGCTAATCGTCTAAGCTTCGGATCTCTTGTGGGTAAATTTTCACATCTTTTTTGAAGACCTCGTCGCATCCAAACAGGTAACCAAGACCAATACTTTTCCAGTTGTATTGCATAATGCCTACGATAACCTGTGAATACATCATCACCTCCCGCACCAGAAAAAAGCACTTTAATACTTTTATTGCGAGCTTCTTCACAAATCAACGATACATTGAGCGGTGCTGGATCAGCCTGAGGCTCATCTAAGTGATACATCATCCAAGCTAAACGCTTAAACATATCGGGCTTAACTTCAACCTCATTTAAATGCACACCCACATGTTTTGCAACCGTTCGAGCATAAGGTAAGTCGTCAACAAATCCATCTTTCTTTTTTTGTGTCCTTTCGGACTTAATCGTAAAACACTCAAAATCAGCAAGACCTGTTTTTTTTGCCATAGCTACAATAAGACTCGAGTCAAGCCCCCCCGATAAAAAAAACCCTACAGGCACATCTGAAACTAACTGCTCCTCCACGCTTGTTTTCAATGCATCTTGAAGAGCATTACAAGCTTGTCTAACATTTGTTTTTTCAGGTTGATAATGGGGCCATTCACTATATTTTGTTTTTTCTATAATATTTCGAGCTTTAACGCGTAAATAAGTTCCCGGCTCAAGTTTAAAAATATTTTTCAGCACAGTTTCGGGACCAGGGCTCCAAAGAAATACAAGCGAACGAAAAATCGCATCATAATTTAACTCACGCGAAACATTTGGATTAACTAACAGTGACTTCATTTCACTCGAAAAATAAAATCCATTTTTATTTTCAGTATAATATAACGGTTTTACACCAAAAGGATCGCGTGCAAGCAAGAGTTCGGATGAACGCGTATCCCACAAAGCAAAAGCAAAAATACCAGTTAGTTTTTCTAAACATGCAAGGCCATAATGCAAATAAAGATTTACAATAACTTCAGCATCACCGTCTGAAGTAAATGTATAACCGAGATCAATTAATTCATCACGTAATGCTTTGTAATTATATATTTCCCCATTAAATACAATGCAAGCTTTTCGCTTTATATCCCATAAAGGTTGATTACTATGCAATGATAAATCGATGATACTTAATCGCGCATGCGCTAAATGAACATTATCAAAGGAAAGTACCGATAGATTATCAGGTCCGCGATTCGCTATTTTTTTTGCCATGACTTGTAACTGCTGAAAACTACAGTCACCTAATACCCCTACAATTCCACACATAAGTTTCTATCTCTAAAATATATCCTATTGGCAATGCATAAGCGGTAAAAGCAAAATTTTAAATACTAACGTTCACGAAGTGCACCGCCTTTTCTAAGGAGACGTTGATTTTGCTATTATTAAGCTAATACAGAAATAATTTGTTCTGATATCACCTGATACTCAAAACACTTCTTTTTCTTCAAAGCATTTGCTAACAATTGTTGCCTTTGATCTTCACTCTGAAGAAGTTTAACAACTGTCTCAGCAATAGAATACTCATCATTGGGATCAAAATAAACGGCAGCATCCCCTAACACATCATGCGCATAAGGAAGATCTGATGCTGCAATAAGGCAATTTTCGCTCATAGCTTCAACCAACGGCAACCCAAACGATTCAGTCAAGGATGGAAACAACAACATATCACACTTACAATAAACATATCCAACTTCTTCCTTATTTAATAATCCAAGCCAAACCACACGATCCTTTATCGATAACCGTTTGGCTTCATTCTGTAACTCCAGGGTTAATGCTTTTTCTTGAGCGTTTTTGGTACTTTCAAGATCTGCGGTTAATAACAGCGTCGCCTTAGGAAACACGCGTAAAATATGAGAAAATGCCTTTAGTAAGAGCATATGATTTTTAGGCGGCCGAACAGCGGATACATAAACAAATTGAGGCCCTGCATTTTGATCAATAAGGATCTTCTTAGACGAGCGAATATTAGTCGAACTAATACAACCAGAATAACCACTTGGAATAATATGAGTTTTACACTTGACACTTGGGTAAAATTCTATAATTTTATTTTTCATCGCTTTTGTTTGTACAATTACTGCCGTACTTGGGCGCAAACTCGTTAAAATAAATTGACGTAAGATAAACATATGAATATTCATCATAGCTTGCCACGCCTGATTTGCTTCTTTGAAAAAGGCATTAGGCTGATGACAAAAAACAACTTGTTTTCTTGCAGGGCGAATTGAACCAACATTAGCAAAAGAAAAAATAACGTTTGCATCGAGTTCTCTAACGCGCCTTTGAAGCAATACATTAATCCATAATAAACGTGACCACTTACTATTGCCCAATTTTACTGATTCAAGAACAACACGCTGAGCAACCCATGGATCATCAAAATCTCGACTCTGCCGATCAGACAAAAAAACGTGCCAAGTCCAATCAGGCCTTGCTTTAGGCAACCAATGCAATAAATCTTTTAGTACTGTTGCACCACCATGCCCAAAAATACCAACCGCATCAATCACAACTTTCATGGCCAACATCCAATGTTAATGTTTTTCTGTGATGATTAAATACATGCCAAACCTTATTGGGTCGCTTATATACCACCTCTTCAAAACCTTGTGCCGTAACCTCGGGGACAAAAAAAACAATATGCTCCAATGCATGTGCTTTAAATTTCATTTTTTGCTCAGCACTACTTTCTACATAACGCTGGATTGCCTGCATCAAACTCTCGATATTCCCTGCCTTAAAACGAAAGCCATTATAGCCATCGATAACCATATCTTTTTCACATCCGGCTTTATCTGAAACAATAACAGGCAACCCCGTGCTCATTGCTTCATTTACAACCAAGCCCCATGGATCAGATCGAGTAGGCAAAACAAAAATATCAGCACGCCCAAGTACCCGTGGCAACTCATCTTGCTGCAAAAATCCATGTAGCGTTACATTCTTCATTTGATGCATGTCAATAAAGGCCTTTAGCAATACCGCATCAGGTCCTGAACCAATAATATGTAGTTTGATCTTATGGTTCTGTAGACGATAAATAGCCTGTAACAAGTCCATGACGCCTTTATGCTCAACTAAGCGACTAACACAAACCATCACCGTTTCCACACTTGCACTATCTGAAAATTCTTGAGCCGCAACAGTAGAAAAATGATGATTATCAATAGAATTGGGTGCAACCCATATCAGTCGTTCAGGCACATCAAAAGAAGTCAGATAGGTTTGACTTGCTGTGCCAGGCACAACAAATCGATCTGCTTGTTTTATTAATGTTTTTTTGAAATATGATTTCAAACCAGACTTGATGCGATTATCTTGCAAGGTACTTTCAACCCATAAAATATGCTCAACGTTACGCATTTTAGCGTACAGTACCGCACTTAAAAATGCCGTATGATTATAACCACCGCATATAATAACATCGGGCTTTAACGCAGCTAATGCTTTTTTTACGCCACGATTTATGTAGAATGGACTACCATATTTTGTGGGAATATAACCACCAGGGAGAACATGATAATCAAACGCAATATTATTCTGCTCAACCCTCCATTCTCGTTGATAATTACTTTTTCTTAAAAATAAGACTGTAAAGTTAGCGTAATGCTTTGCCATACGATTAAACAGAGGTATTCGGTAAGGTGCGATAATCTCCGTAATTAGAACAACGCGCTTATCCTTTTCTGCTTTTATACATGCAGTTAGATTGGATGCCATCACTCGGTGCACCCTAAAGATGTTATATAACTATACTCAAGTTTCGTTGTACATACATCCCAAGTAAAGTACTGAAGTACTTTACGCTGTGCTTTTTTCCCCATATTTTCTCTTAGTTTTTTGTTTTGAATGAGCTCTAACATTTTATCTTCCAGTAAACGTTCATCATGAGGCGGCACAAGAAAACCATCAACCCCGTTTTCAATAATATCTTCACATCCTTGGCCTCTGCATCCAATCACAGGCTTCGATTGCATCATGGCTTCTAAATATACAATTCCAAATGCTTCTGTATAAGATGGTAATGAAAAAAAGTCTGCAACCCGCATAAATGCAGGTACATCGTGGTTAGATGCTCGCCCCCAAAACTTAACATACGCTAAAATGCCACACTCATCTGCGATCATTTCTAAACGCGTTCTATCAGGACCATCGCCAACAATCCAATAGCGTATACCCAAAATACCTTTATTCAACAAACAAGAAAATGCACGCAGATTGTATTCAATACCTTTGATTTGATGGAGACCACAAACGCTTAAAATAATCGTATGTTCCCCTTTTTGATTCAGTAAATATTCTTCCATCGGATGAACATTTATAACAGGATTTATGCCGTTAGGAATCACTTCATAATTGTCTCTTCCACCACTAACTCGCTTGTAATAATCAATCAATGGTGTTCCTACAAGTACGATTCTCGTAACATACTTAAGAAAAAAAACTAAAGCTCGTCGCTTTATTTTTGTGTTTTCTATTTTTTGAGGATCTTCTTGTCCATGCAGTGTTAAAAAAGATGGTATCTGAAGTGCATGTCCTATCGAGGCGACTGTATGGGCCGTGATAAGCGTATGTCCATGTACAACATCAATTTTTATGTTTTTTAGTAATTTACGCATTTTTCTTTTAGCAAAAACACACATCATTCTTGCATCAAAAGGGAATGCATAATACCCTGGAGCTTTAGGGTAATACATAACATTAACCTGAATACCATCCAATACGTATGAATCTTTCGGACGAATCAAATGTTTAGGACGATAAGGCATCATCACCCATACAGCAACTGTATGCCCAAATTGTTCCAATGCCTTAACTTGCTGATGAATATAAGACGCTTTTACATCATCTGTGACACTTGGATAATCAGGTGTAATTACGAGAAAGTACATGCTTATTCACTAAAAGAATGTTCTAATATTTGACATCCAGAAGTAAAAAATACTAGCCAAATGCCACCATATAAAGACTTGGTGTGGTAGTCCACTCATTTTTGGAGCTCACTACTATATCCTAAATTAGCAAATTGAGACGTTTTCCTGAGGGGGAAATAAAGTAACATTTCGGCTATTTTTTTCGAATATTTAACACTTATTTTTTCTATAGGTGTTAATAATGTAGCCAATATCAAGCAAAATAAAACTGTGGAAAAAAAATTAATAAGACCTGCTGTAAGCAAACCAACACCGCATTCAGGTAATTTTAAATAGAGATAAGATGACCAAGAGCAAATAACAGGAACATGTATTAAATATAGTGGAAACGAAATTTTTCCTAAAAAGGTCGATACTCTATTTGCAAAAAAGGTTTTCATTATATTGCTTAGAGATGCGAAAATCACTATTCCGGCTCCAAGTAAGCATATCACATAGTCATTCGCTCGAAAATGAGTCGAAAGTATCGCTAACGCTACAAATGATAATATTACAATAATTTCAACCTTATTCTTATTCACTCCTATTTTTTGCATTGAAGTATGAATATTATATTTCTTATGAAGCTCAGCTATTATATAACCAATAAAAAAACACGCATAAAATGGGTAGGCACAAAATAATATAGTTGTTATTAGTACAACCACCTGCCAATGTATGTGCTCTGTTCTTCGAAATATTCCTAAGTAAGCATAAATGATAAAAGAGCCCATAATTTCTATATGCATGGTCCACAAACTTGAATTATACGTCCTACTTGAATTGTAATTAAAAAAAACATCATAAAAACTGCCATTCCGCACCCTCAGACGCACTTTTCTTAATTAATTTATCTGATCAAAAAAAATACCTTTCACTGCAGCTCTCTCTCGGAATGAGCATCTATTTTCCCTTGTTTTCGTTGTTTAACGTATTTTTATTGCGATCACGCATCGCTATACTCAGTTTTTGATAAAAATAAGCTATGATTTTGTTTAAAAAGTCATCCGATCTCACGGTTATTATATAATCATGGGTATTCAAGCGGCTACTCCAGCTGGATTCAGGTAGATCTCATGCGCTCTAGGTCCAAAATGCCTGATTATTTGTCTTAAAATAGCATTTACATTCACAATCAGCTTTCTAGGCTGGTTATCCTTCGTGATAGATAACTCAGTTACAACGCGAAATAAAAAGTAAACCCAACGTAAACTCGGTTTATTTGTTGGTTTTTTCATTTGGTTTAAAATGGTTTCATTGTTTTCTTTCAGTGACATCTGTAACTCATACTCTGAGACGCCATA